>JAYULG010000462.1:0-6482 GCA_043763755.1 Akkermansiaceae bacterium
TTGGATACCGAGAAACATCGAGTGATATCAATCTATAATGCTATGAATCGCGCAGTCACTTTCCATCCAAGATGACTGCTCTGATTAATGATCGATACACTTGCGTTCGTGAAATTTTCACGCCAGTTCGCGGAAGTGGAAACTGCGGATCCCCTAACTTCAAAAGTGTCTTTTCTGCCAAGAGGGCGGGTAAGACGGTGGCTGTTCTCAGTCGCCTTGTATGCAAAGCCGCTGCATACAGTTTCCCCTGCGAGGTCCACTCTTGCGCCCTTTGGAACCATTGATGGTATGAATTGAGAAATTCGTCCGAGCTGCTGGGGATCACTGGTAAATAACAACGGCCTGCGGCGATGTCTGGCCCGAGATCACGGAGGATATTGACGAGCTGAAGGCCTTTCCCATAGAGCCGCCCTTGCTCAAGAAGGCGGGCCTCGCTTTCACTGGAGTAACATTTTCCCATCGTGAGAAATCCAAGCTTGGTCCAGAATTCACCCACGCAGCCAGCTACCCGCCAGGTGTAGTCGTCTAGCGCGGCATCGTCAGGGAGGGCGATGGGTGCGGCGCTGCTTGCCGCAGAAAATCTTTCCAAATCCAGTGCTTGGCCGCTGATGATCACCTTGCAGACGTCTCGCACCAGCTGAGCTTGGAGCGCAGGAAGCTGGTGCAAGGTTGCTAGAATTCTCGCGGTGTTCGCGAGCAATAGACGCTCCCGTAAATCCGTGGGTGCATGCCTGAGCGCATCAGGCCATGCCGGAGCTTTTTCACCAGCGAGGAGTGCTTTTTCAAATTCCGCAAGAGCCCATTTGCGGGTGGCTAGCGCAGCAGCTTGGCTGTCTGCCAGCGTGTCGCTCGTGCGCGCTAGGAGGTAGGCAATGCTTGCCGCCGGGCGCATGGCGGTGGGTAGCAAGCGCAAGCTGAGGTAAAATGACCGCGAGACTCCTTTGAGTAAATTTTCATCTAGGCTGGAGATCACTGCGATACCCAAGCACCTGCGCCGCGAGACAGCAAGCGCTGAGGCTTGACGAGATCCGGCGATGAAACGTGTTGCGGTCATGTGGGATCATGGCATCCTCACAGCCGTATGAATGACGAGCATGAAACTCAGAACCAGCGCAATCATGTAAAACTGGAGCGCTTGGAACTTGCTCTCCGCGCATCCAATGAAGGCATTTGGGACTGGCATATCCACGAAACAAAGATTTTCTATTCCCGCCGAATCCTCGAGTTTCTGGAATGTGGGAAAGACCATGCTCCCAATCTTTTTTTACCTCCATTCACACCGATTCATGAGGAAGACCGGCAATTATTTGAAAGTGCCGTGGCCCGCGCCTTGCAAGAAAGTGGGCCGGAAACTCTCGCCGTAGATGCCCGCATCCGGACGGGTGGCGACACTTGGCGATGGCTGAAAATCCGCGGCACCGTGCTGCGGGATCGGCTCGGGAGAGCCACTCGCATTGCAGGCTCCATGATCGATATCAGCCAACGCAAAGCCGCAGAAGCGCAAGTGGAAGACGAGCGCTATCTGCTGCGGCAACTCATCGATCACGTGCCGCTGCAAATTTATTTTAAAGACCCTACCTCCCACTTCGTGATGGCGAATCAAGGCATGGCTGAGTGGCTGAACTTAGAAAGCGAAAGCGATCTACTAGGGAAGCACGACCAGGATTTTTTCAGCACAGATCACTGGCAATCGGCCCACCGCGATGAGTCACAGATCCTTGAAAATGCCGCCCCCATCATTGGCAAGCTTGAGCATGAGACTGGCCACCACCGAGGCGATGCATGGGTGCTCACCTCCAAGTTCCCGTGGCGGGACCGCATGGGAAATATCAAAGGCACCTTCGGCATCTCCAATGACGTGACGCGCCTCGTGAAAGCCCAACAAGAAGCCACCGACCTCGCGCTAGAGTTGAATAAAAAAAACGATGCCTACGAGGAAGAACTCCAACTCGCCCGTGAAATCCAGCAAGCGCTCGCAGGCCAGGCATTCCCCTGCTCCACCTCGGCGGGCACAGACCGCATCCGCTTCGGTGCCCGTTACGTGCCCATTTCCGGTCTCGCGGGGGATTTTTTCGAAGTCATGCAGGTGAACGAAGATTGCATCGCCGTCTTGATCTGCGATGTGATGGGCCACGGTGTGCGCTCCGCCTTGATCGTGGCAATGCTGCGTGGCTTGTTAGAAAAACAACGAGTGCAAGCGCATGACCCGGGAATTTTCCTGCATGGTCTGAACGAGGGCCTCACCGCGATACTTGAGCGTGCGAAAACAACGATGTTTGCTACCGCATTTTTCGGCGTGCTTGATCTCGCAGAGGGCAATTTCAAATACGCCTGCGCTGGCCATCCCGGGCCTATCATCTCTGGTAGTAATGGCATCAGGCAGCTCGCCGCATGCCGCAATGAAAAAGGCCCAGCACTCGGCCTGATTCGTGGCGCGGTATTTCCTACCAATCAGATCGCAATCGCTGAAATGGACCGCATGGTGATGTTCACCGATGGTGTGCTAGAGGCAGAGAATATCGATGGTGAGCCATTTTTTGAAAATCGGCTGATGGAAATCATCGCCCGGTGTCAGGCAGCGCCGCTGGATGAATTGCTCGACGGCATCCTTGCCAGCGTGCTCGCTTTTTCCGTGTCCGAGCACTTCGACGATGATGTCTGCCTACTCGCCTTCGAGGTGACGCGGCCTGCCAACCTTTCATGAAATTCTCCCCTATTTTTGTTTCCCTCTTCCTCAGTGCATCACTGCCTGCTGCGGAAATTTTCGATTTAGATCAAATCAATCCTGCCACCATTGAACAGTCTTGGGGCGAAGCCAAGATCGGGCGCACTGCGGACGATCGGGAACTCAGCCTCGGTGGCGTGCCATACCAGAAAGGCATTGGCACCCACGCCAATAGCAGCATCGCCCTCACACTGGATGGTAAGGCAGATGAGTTCACCGCCATCGTGGGTGCATCGGATTTACGAAAAGATACCTTGGCCAGCGTAGTATTTGCACTCATGGGCGATGGCCGCGAGCTATGGAACTCGGGTGTGCTGACCCCGCAATCTCCGCCGATGCCAGTGGCGGTAAATCTTAAAGGCATCCAAAAATTGATCCTCACCGTGGATGATGCGGGCGATGGTGTTTCTGGCGACCATGCCATCTGGGCTAATGCCACCATCCGCTATTCCGGCAAGGTTCCGCGTGCGGGCAGCGAGCCGATTCTCATCGAGACGGATGCTCTCTCGCTCCATTTTAAAGCTGATGAAGGAGGCCAGCTCTATCTCAATCGCTTCGGTGCCAAGGACGGATCATGGCAGAGCCCATTGCAAGGCCAAGCCTACCCGGGGACAGATGATTGTAGATTTCATGATGCCCCCGTGGCAGTGATACGTGCCAATGGTGATAGTGCATTAAGCTTAATCTATGATAAACATTCCACCACGGAAGAAGCTCCCGGCATCCGCCACTACATCATCACACTGAAGGATCGTGTAGATAAAATTTTTGTGGATCTGCATTATAGAACTTATACCTCGGAAGACACTATCCAGCGGTGGGCTGTGCTGCGCAATGGCCTACAAGAGCCGCTCCGCGTCACGCGTTTCGATTCAGCTTATTGGCAAGCTCCTGCCGCCTCTGTTCCATACTTAGAATGGTATGACAGCAGTGATGCCAATGAGGCAGCCTTGCCGATGTCAGAGAAGCTTGGCCATGGCCGCCGCACTCTTGAGAGTCGTTCTGGCATCCGCCATTTAGCAGGTCCGGTCCCCGCCTGCGTGGTGGCCTTCGGTGGATTTCCTGATGAGGAGAAAACGCCTTGTCTGCTTACTTCCCTCGCGTGGTCTGGCAGCATGGCGATGAATTTCGATATCACGAAGGATGCCATACTCGCCACCAGCATCGGAGTCACAATGCACGCCGCGGGCTACCCTCTTGAGCCCGGCGCTACTCTGGAATCTCCCAAATGCATCTTCACCTTCAGTCCTCACGGCAAGGGTGCTGCCAGCCGGAATCTCCACCACTGGACGCGCCGCCACGGCATGCAGGACGGTCAGCGCCTCCGCCTCATTGCCAATGATTCGTGGAAAGACAGTGAGTCCAGTGTCACCGAAGCCAGCGTCATTGAGATGATCCAAAAAAGTGCCAAGCTAGGGGTAGAGCTTTATACACTGAGAGATGGTTGGTTTGGAAATGGGACCACTGCCCGCACGAGCGATGCTTCTGGGCTTGGCGATTGGCAGGTAAACAACCTGCGGTTTCCTAATGGCATCCCCATCCTCGTGCAAACCGCGAAAGAAGCGGGCATCCAGTTAGGCTTAGGATTCCAGCCAGAAATGGTCAACCCAAGGAGCGAACTCTATCCCTTGCGACCCCACTGGCTCTTACGCCACCCAGGCCGTGAGCTAGCAACAGCACAAAACCAAGCCGTGCTTGATCTCACTCGCCCGGAAGTGCGCGAATTTGTTTACAAAAGCATCAATGATCTACTTATAGCCAATCCTCACCTCCGCGCCATCAGGTGGGATGCCAATATTGATTTACTCAATCCCTACTCGCCCCACCTTGGGCCTAAGAAGCAGGGTAAGCTATTATACCAATACTTTGATGGCTACTATGGTGCTCTCAAGGTCCTTGCGGAAAAACATCCCGGCGTCGAAATCCATACCAGTGCTTCCGGTGGTGGCCGTGCCGACCATGGTGCCCTGCTCTATAGCCACACGTTAGACCTGAGCGATAACTCGCACCCGCTTCATCGCCTCCGCACACAATGGAATTTTTCTAACTTTCTACCTGCCATTGCTGCCTCATCACCTGTGACCCAGAGCGGAGATTTTAAAACGAAGTTCCGCTTCGATGTCTGCATGATGGGCCAGCTTGCGCTTGGTGTGGACCCTCGCCAGACCGATCCAGCCTTCCAAAATGCCGCCATCACAGGCATAGAAGCTTATAAGAAAGTGCGAAAAATCGTGCAGTTTGCCGCGCTTTTCCGCCATCGCTCACCATTTGAGTCCACCCTGCCCTCGCTGAACTATGTTTCTGAGGATCGCTCTCAAGCACTTTTGCTTGCCTATCAGATTGGCTACACTGATCGCCCTATCTCCACCACCGCACCCGTCCGTGGCCTCGCTCCTGAGGTTGTCTATGAGATCTCAGAAATCAATCTTCCTGCTAGCGATAGCACGCCACGGCTAGATCCTCAGGACCGCACTGCACAGACTGGCCAGAAGTGGATGGAGCAAGGCATCCCCCTCATTTTCCACCATAGTAATGATAGTGCTGCGATACTTCTCACCTCTGTAAAAACTCCCTGATATGAAACTAAGTATAATCTTCTGCATACTCACCGCGTGCGCTTCCGCACAAACAATACTGCTGCCTGAAGATATGCTTGAGCGCATGGGTGGCCTTGCGAAAGATCACCCACAGCTCAAGTTGAGCGGCTATCGTGATAGTGCGGATGCCCTCACCCAGGCCGCCAGTGCGGATGCCTACATCGGTAGCCCAGAACCAGCACTGATGGAGGTAGGGGTAAAGCTCCGCTGGATCCATATATTTTCAGCAGGCATCGAGAACTATACAAATCTACTCCGTATCAAAGACGGCCAAGTGACTCTCACCAGCCTCAAGATCTACCAAGGCCCTGAAATCGCGGACCATGCGTTTGCACTACTTCTCAGCCTCACTCGTAATATGGCTAGCTATCAACAAGCACAACTCACTGGCCAATGGCTGAAATCCGCAGCACCTAGCCTCCCCCTCATCGAGCTACGCGGTAAGACAATGTTAGTGGTAGGTTATGGCGGCATCGGCGTGCAAGTGGCAGAGCGCGCCAAGGCCTTTGGAATGCTCGTCCATGCCATCGATCCCAATGATATTCCCCTCACCCAGAACCTAGATGATCGTGGTAAACCGGATGAACTTGGCCGATTTTTAGAAACTGCGGATGTCGTCGTCAGTTGCGTGCCGCTCACTCCGCAGACTGATGGGATGTTTGGCGAAAAAGAGTTTTCAAAAATCAAACAGGGTGCCTACTTCATCAATGTCTCACGCGGCAAAGTGGTAGATACCGCTGCGATGCTCAGTGCCCTAGAATCCGGCCGCCTCGCGGGTGCAGGCCTAGATGTGGTAGATCCCGAGCCACTGCCAGCCGAGCACCCGCTGTGGAAGATGAAAAACGTAATCATCACCCCCCACATCGCCGGAATATCAGAGGCACGCACGGTCCGGCAAAATAACCTGATTGAGGCAAACATCGCCCGCTTCGCAACGGGCCTCCCACTCAAAAATCAAGTGGATGCAGCAAAAGGTTACTAGGTTAATACCTATCTATTCCCCTTGGTGTCTTGGCACCTTGGCGGTTCCAAAGTTCTTTCAATTTCAGATAAAGTATCACTCCATCAATTCACCCATAGTCACCACACCGCTGTTTCATGAAGAATCTTTGAAATCCGGCGGCGTTCTGGAAGTTTGATTGCTGGGTATTCATCCGCAG
>JAYULG010000463.1:0-26424 GCA_043763755.1 Akkermansiaceae bacterium
CGGAGAATCACCGCGCAGCGCCTTGGAGTAGGGGCAGGTGATGTGCGCTTGTTCCATAATTCTCAATGCTTGAGCAGAATCAATACCGGGAATCTGAGCATGTAAATCTACGGCAAGGCCATAACTCCCATTGTCCAATTCCATCAAACTCACCAACGCACGGACGGTGGACCCTTGAATAGGTATGTGTAGTGTTTCGGCAGCATTGACCAAAGCACCGTGATAACAAGCGGAGTAGGCAGCGGCGAATAGCAGCTCAGGATTTGGCCCGCGCTTCTCGATTCCGTTTTCAAGTGGATTTCCTAACGTAACATCTAGCAGCCCGTCTGGCGACCTGACGGTGCCAGAGCGTCCGCCTTGAGAAAGAGCTTCTGATGTAAACAATGTTTTCATAGATATATAAATAAGGGGGTGTTCTGGCACAGTTTGCTAGGCGGGCGAGAGGACGTGGCAGTCATCCGGAGTATCGATATCGATGCTGCCTTGTGGGAAATTGATGTGTGCAATTTCGCCTGACCGAGCGGCGAGGATAGCCTGCGCACCCTGTGCGTCCGGCAGGTTGGTGAGCAATGGAAACAGGCTGCGGTGAAAAATTGCTGGGACACCAACGCAGCCGGAGTAAACACACGCGGCGGCGCATTTCTGCGTTCGCGTGTGGGTGGCAATGAGAGCTTGCAAGACATCGGTGCTTACGAATGGTTGATCGCACACCATGATGATGATGGCACCAAGACGCGGGTTTTCTGCGAGTGCTTGAGCAACTCCTGCGCGAATCGAACTGCCAATGCCGAGATGCCAATCTGGATGGTGCGTAACGTGCGCTCCGACTGTGCATAATTCTCGGGCGATTTGTTGGTGTTCATCACCTGCAACGACCACCACTGGGTAACAACCTGCTTCACAGGCCACGCGAGCTGCGCGGTGGACAAGTGATTCTCCTTGGTGCTGCAGGAGTTGTTTCGGCTGGCCAAGGCGAGTTGAGCCACCGGCGGCAAGGATCACTGCGCCTATGGTTTGTGTTTCAAATCGCGCGACTGGCGTGTGGATCGGCGTTTTGCGATCGCGTAGGGATTGGCGAGAGCCTGTGCAAAAGACGGCTTGAATTTCCGCGATGATAGCGAGCGCGATGGTCTCCGGCGAATCGCCGCCGAGGTCAAGGCCGGCAGGCGCGAAAAGATTTGGTGCGGCGGTGATCCCGCTATCAAAGAGATCCCCGAGCAATTGCTCACGCCGGGTGCGCGGGCCGACGAGGCCGAGGTAGCGGAGACCCAGCGGGAGCAGGGCGCGGAGTGCGGCGAAGTCGCGTCCGTAGTTATGTGTCTTGACGATGGCGGCAGTCCATTCGTCGTAAGATGCGTCGAGCAGATTGGCGCTTTGGATCGATCGCACGGCCCAGCCGAGTGTCGCAGCGATGTTGCGCAGTGCGGTGCTGTCTGGGCCGTCACCGATGATGAGCAATTGGGATATCGGGTCAATCCGCTGTCGGAATTCTCCGTCCAGTTCTGCATCCGTGCCGCTGGCAAATCGGCTCCCACATTCGCCCTCAAAGACGGTGATGATATGGCACGGAAGACGAGCGTGGAAATGCATGGCTAGCTCGGTGAGAAATGCAGCACCCGCCCGCTCGATGAAAATTTCCAGCGCACCATTGCACCCAAAGCGGCGGCGCGTGTCGAATGCCATCAGCGCGGATTTGCCAGTGTTCAAGACCTCGTGTGCTTTTGCCACCACTTCTTCTTCGAGACAGCCACCGCTCAGAGAACCCACCGTTGTACCATCGGCGGAAATGAGCATACGCGCACCGGGACGTCGATAGCTGGAGCCGTGCGTCCGCACTAACGTCGCGAGGGCGAAGTCCTCGGTGGGGCAGTGCTCAAATTTCCGCACTATATCGCCGATTTCGCGCATCAGAGCAGCTTATCGAGGGTGATGGGGAGACTGCGCACCCGCGTGCCAGTGGCGTGCCAGACCGCGTTTGCGATGGCGGCGGCGATGCCAGTGGTACCGATTTCGCCCATGCCTCGTGCGCCCATTGGATTGAAGGCAAAGTCCGGCTCGCCGACGAAATGCACGTCGATATCCACGATGTCGGCGTTCACTGGCACATGGTAGTCAGCGAGATTACGTGTCACGGGCAGGCCAGTCGCGGAATCATAGATCGTCTCCTCATGCAGCGCCATGCCGATACCCATCACCACGCCGCCTAGGATCTGGCTGCGCGCGGTTTTCGCATTCATCACCCGCCCGCAATCCATGACGGAGACCACGCGTGTGAGCCGCACTTGCGGCACAAGCGGATCGATTTCCACTTCGCAAAAGTGCGCGCCGAACGATTGAAAAATGACTGATGGTGCGACCATCGAAAGCAGCGAGGGCTTGAAGCCGCCGTTGCTTTCCAAAAATTCCTTCCCCGCACGCCGCAGGATATCGCCGAAGGCATCACTCTTTCCCTTTTCTTCAAGTGCGCTCATTTTCCCCGGTTCTGTCATCCCGATTTTCTTGACCGCGATTTTATGCAAAGGCGATTCCGCATCAGCCGCCGCGAGCTTCGCGAGGCTTTCGTGGAGCTTTTCCGCCGCGTCGTAAATCGCCGAGCCGACAGTACCCGTGGTGTTCGATCCGCCGGCGACTGGGCCGTATGGCAGATCGGAATGGCCAAGCTCAAACTTTACATTTTCCACTGGCACGCCGATCGCCTCCGCGCCGATCTGCGCGAGCACCGTATAGGCGCCCGTGCCCAGATCGTGCGCGGCGCATTGTACCACCACTTTACCATCTGCGCCGAGCCGGATCCGCGCGTCCGCCGCCATCTTGTAGCCGGGATAAGTCGCCGTTGCCATGCCCCAGCCCACGAGCATGCCATCATCGCGCTGCATCGAGCGCGGCTCGGGCGTGCGCTTCGCCCAGCCAAATTTCTCCGCGCCCAAAGTGTAGGCTGCCTTCAGATGCTTGGTGCTCCACGGCTTTTCTTTGCTCGGATGCTCGTCGGAATGGTTCAGCACGCGCAGCTCGAGCGGGTCGAGTTTCAACTCAGCCGCGAGTTCATCCATGATAGATTCTAGGGCAAAAAGACCGGGCGCTTCACCGGGTGCGCGCATGAAAGTGGGCGTGCCTGCATTCACCGTGAAGACCGTCTCTTCTACTGTGATCGCCGGACTTGCATAGACTGCGCCAGATGAGCGTGCACCCGCGATTTCGACAAACTCTCCTACATGCGAAGTCACCGTCTCCACGTGATGGCGGATACCTTGCAGCTTCCCCTCGCGGGTGGCGGCAAGCGCGATCGTCTGCGTGGTGGGTGTGCGATGCCCGATGCTGCTAAACATGTCTTGCCGCGATATCGCAAATTTCACGGGTGCGCCCACCTTACGGGCAGCCATCGCCGTGAGGATGACGTGCGGCCACACCGCGCCCTTGCAACCAAACGCGCCGCCCACAAACGGGCTGATGACGCGCACCTGCTCTTTCTTTAAATCGAAGGCTTGCGCGAGCACATCCTGCACGCCTTTTACATACTGCGTCGCGTCATGCAAAATGAGCTGACCTTCCGCTGTCCACTCGGCGACGGTCGCTGAGGGTTCCATCGGATTATGAGTTTCCGTGGGCGTTGCATAAATGCGCTCAAGGATGATAAGGGTTTCGTCCGCTAGCGCTTTTTCGACATCACCTTTCTCAAGCTGCACCTCCTCACCTTTGACTTTCTTCGGCTTGTTCGCGGTGGCGGCCGCTTGTTTCGTGGTTAAAACGGGCGCGGCACTTTCATAAATGATTTTGATTAGCGAGACTGCGTGACGCGCGCGCTCCAGCGTATCCGCGACGACGAATGCGACATACTGGCCACCGTATGAAATTTTGTGATCGCTCAGCGGCATCCGCTCTTCGTTCATGATCCCGCCGCCCGTCATGGGATCGAGTTTTGGTGTTTTCAATTCAGACGCATTAAGGTGTGAGAGCACGAGCTTCACGCCCGGTGCAGCCTGCGCGGCTGCGGCATCTAGCGAGATGATGTGCCCGTTCGATATCGTGCTTTTTAGTGCCACGCCGTGCAGCACGCCGGGCGGATTGAACTCCGCTGCATACTTTGCTGCGCCGGTCACTTTGAGTCGGCCATCTACGCGCGTCATCGGTTTCCCCAATTCACGCGGCGCGAGTGTGTTCGTGTTCGTGCTCATTTTTTTGCAGTAAGAGTGGTGAGTGCGCGGACGATCGTGCGGCTCACGAGTTCGATTTTGAATGCGTTATACCGATAGCCTTTGGCGCCTGCCATGGCCACGTCTGCTGCCGCGCGGAAGATCGCCTCGCCGGGCGTTTTCCCCGTCAGCATTTCCTCGGCATCCGCAGTGCGCCACGGCTTGTGCGCTACTCCACCGAGAGCGATTCGCACCGTCTTGATTTCCCCACCGTCCATCTCCAGCACTGCTGCGACGCTGACCAAAGCGAAAGCATAACTCGCGCGGTCTCGCACTTTTAGATAATGCGAGCGCACTCCAAGTGAATGTGCGGGCAAATCCACTGCTGTGATCAACTCGTCGGGCGCGAGATTCGTCTCATGCTCTGGTGTCTCGCCGGGCAAGCGGTGGAAATCACGGAAGACAATTTCCCGTTCCCCATTCGGCCCCTGCACCCGCACCACCGCATCCAGTGCTGCTAGTGCCACGCACATGTCGCTGGGGTGTGTGGCGATACATTGTGCACTCTGACCAAGGATCGCGTGCATCCGATTATAGCCCTCCAGTGCACCGCAACCGCTGCCCGGCACGCGCTTATTGCAGGCAGGGAAATCTGGGTCGTAAAAATAGGGGCACCGCGTGCGCTGAAGTATGTTGCCACCCGTCGTTGCGCGGTTGCGAAGCTGCGGACTCGCTCCCGCTAGCAATGCTTCGGCTAGCACCGGGTAGCGGGTTTTGATCAGGTCATGTTCGGCGACATCCGAGTTCCGCGCCAGCCCGCCGATGCGCACGCCTTTGCCACCCGGCAGCTCCTCCACTGCCGCGAGTGGCAGCCGATTGATATCGATGAGCTGCTCTGGCATCTCGACGCCCATTTTCATGAGATCGATCAGATTGGTTCCGCCGCCGAGTAGCCGTGCATGAGGTTTGGACGCAAGTTCGGCTACGGCTTGGGCAGCATCAGCAGCGCGGGAGTAGGTGAATGGATTCATGGTGCATTGAGGGTTTTGGTTTTCGCTTCGCGGATCGCCGCGACGATATTGGTGTAGGCACCGCAGCGGCAGATGTTGCCGCTCATCCATTCGCGGATTTCGGCATCATTATTCGCATGCCCTTCTCGTGTCAAAGCCACAGCCGAACAAATCTGCCCCGGTGTGCAGTAACCACATTGAAAGCCATCATGCTCTAAAAACGCCACCTGCACCGGATGTAATTCTTCGCCGTTCGCCAAGCCCTCGATGGTCGTGATTTCATCGCCATCGTGCATTACTGCGAGGGATAGGCAGGAGTTGATGCGCCGGCCTTCCACCAACACCGTGCAAGCTCCACACTGCCCGTGGTCGCAACCTTTTTTTGTCCCCGTGAGACCTAACTGCTCGCGTAGCGCATCCAGCAGCGTGACTCGCGGATCAACGCGCATTTTTGTTCCGACTCCATTGATGACGAACTGGACATCGAGAGTTTCCGCGCTTGCCGCACCCAGCTCGGCGGCGTGTGCAGATTGGCTTGCGGTGAAATGTGGTCCAATCGCCAAAGTAGCACCTGTGCCTGCCACACGTTTCAAAAAAACGCGGCGCGTCTTCATATCGCCAAAATTGAGCATCTCGTCGAATGGCGGTTCGGCATCGGAAGGGTCAGGTGTGTCTGGCGATTGCATGGAGATGATTGGGGAATGGATGTTAGATCGGTGAAGTCATTTTAATTTTTTCTAGGCTAGCGGCGTTTTTCCACCGTCTTTCGCCCGCTCGAGCAATCGCGATCCTTTGGTAGCTAGCTTTTCTATGTCGCTTGCAGTCTGAGGAACTTTCTCCCCCCAAGCGTGTGCTTGCAGGGCATAGCGAGTTGGCTCGCCCTTCGCATTGATCAGCGGAAATGGCTTTTTGCGACCATAGTGCCGCCTCAGGAAAGAACCCTTGCGGCGCATTTCCTCCGTCGTCATCTCGCTCTCAGGCTTCGTGACGCCGGGCAGCAAGTTTGAGCCATCGCGCTTTTTAAACTCGGAACGGCCCGCCGCCGTAAGCCCGCCCTTTGGATCTTTTAGCGGCGGTTTTGCTTTAGCTACGGTGCTGGTTTTTCTTTCGGTGCTCATGGGTAGTGGGGGTTTAAGATTCGCAAGCGCGATCACTTTGCTTCTTTCTTCACGGTCTTCGCGGCTTTGTGAAAAGCGCCATTCTCGGGTGCGCCCGCATCACCCTTTTTGCGCATCGTTTCTCCACTGCCTTCCGCGATACGTTTTTCCTTTGCCTCAATGTTTGCATAGAGGCCTGGCTTCTTTGGCTTGGCTGTTTTTTTAGTGGGCATAAACTTAGCGTGTAGGTGAATTGAGTGTTGTGACAAATGCCGCCGAATCGTAAAAGGCGCGGAACTCGGAAATTTTCCCTTGCGGATCGAATGCCAGAATGCTGATGCCGCGATAAGAAAGCGGCCGACCATCGTTGTGCTTACCTATGGAGCACCACTCCAGAATCACGGCGCGCTCGGCCATGTGAAGGTGCGTAAAGTGCGAGTGAACTTCACCAAAGCGGTCCATATAAGCCTGCCAAAAATGGCGTGCGCCATCTGCCCCGCGCGTTTCGTGCTCAGCTCCTAAATTGCTGAGCACAGCACCATCCGCGAAAAAACCGACCAGCTCCCCCACATCCCGGCTTTGCTCCATGCGCATTAGGGCGTTTGGAAAATGCTCTGCAAGGTGATGGGCATTAGTAAACATGGCTTGTGAGTTATATGTTTGCTGTCGCTTATTTTGCGTAGCTCGCGAGGTCATCGGCTTCCAACCATGTGAATAAGGTGGTCGTCGCCCCATCAAGGCCAAGTTTCTGGCATTCGCCATCGAACCATGCGCCTCTTTCTGGATCGCCGTGCATGGTCGCCTTGTCCGCGCTGTCTGACCAAGCGCTGATTTCTGCAGGTGTCTTGGGCATCCCGTGAGCGTCGAGATGCTGGGCGATCTCCTCATCAGTCGCGCCGTTTTCCAAAGCTTTGCGCACGCCGCTGTATTCGACACCTTTCCAGTCGAGAAGCTTGTGATCTAGTGGGCAATCGGTGTGGTAATGGCCGATTTTGCCAACAATGTCGGCACGTGCTTTATCGGTCATGCGGGACAAGATCGCGTAGCCGCCAGTGCGATGCCGGGGGCTAGTGGCGGCTTGTTTTGTGAGGTCTTTTGAGTGAATGATCATGGGTATTGTAAGTTGGCTGTTGATTTTGGTGAGGATCGAAAATTGATCATCCATGGACTAGTTCGCCATCCGCAGACCAAGCGCTTTTTGTCACTTCGCGGGCATCATCGATGGCGTCGTGATTCACGTCGGAATGATCGACGGCGAGTTCGGCAACGACGATGGCAGGGATCAAATAGCTGGCTTGCAAAACTAATGGTGCAACGTTGTGCATACCGCGTTTGGCGACCGTCGCAACTTGGTCGTTACGCAGTGCGATAGCGGTGGTGTAGAGCATTGAGTAGGCAGTCGAAGCTACTGCGAGGGCGGAATAGTCGTCCCGCATCATGCGAGAAACAGGATGCTTGCGCACCATGTCGTAGAGTCCGGCGATGACCCCAGCTACAGCGGCAACTGTTTCCTTCACCGCACCAGCGCCACCGCCGAGTGAGTCAGAAAGTTCCTTCAAGTCGTTCAGGCGTGTCTTGGTGCAGGTGGCAACTTTCTGCACGAAGGCAGAAATTTCGTGATGAGCGCGGACCGCGTCATCTTTGCCTTGGCTGGTGATGGCTTCTTCGATGAGGCGCTCTAGGGCGAGCAAATCGTTGACATACATGAGTAGAGTTTCAGTGGCTTTATCGTTGTGCATATTGATGTGGGATTAGCTATAATTTATTTAAATTTAACTCATTTAGAAGTAGCAGCGAAGGCCGCTTTCAGATTGGCTGAAGCAAAAGCGTTTGCTTCTTTTGCCTCGCTCAATACTGCGCCCATCCCGAAAAACTCGTGAGTTACACCTTCGTAGTTTCTGTAGGCTACCTCAACGCCGTCTGACCTAAATTTTTTGGCAAGTGCTTCACCTTCCGATCTAAGTGGATCGATTTGGGCGGTGATGATCGTGGCAGAGGGAAGACCTTTGAGAGATGGCGCCTTTAAAAGCGCTACTTTAGGATCACTCACATCTTCTTCTTTGGCGAATGTATGATTGGCAAACCACTTCATCATTGCGGCGTTCAAAGGTTTTGCCGTGGCATTCTCGGCGTAGGAAGGTGTGTCCATTCTTGTGTCAGCTACCGGATAAATCAGCACCTGATGAACTGGCATTTGAATGCCATCTTTCTGAGCCATGATGCAAACGGCGGCTGCCATATTACCACCTGCACTTTCTCCAACCATAGCCACATTTTTCGTATTACCACCCCAGCGCTTACCGTTCTCTAATACCCATTTATAGGCCCCATAGGTATCTTCGTGGGCGGCAGGAAATTTGTGCTCGGGTGCTTGCCGATAGTGGATGGAAAATACGACGGCATTTGCTCCATTCGTTAGCGCCCTTGGCGATGAATCATAAGTGTCCAGATCCGCGATGACCCAGCCGCCACCATGGATGTAAAAAATGATTGGGAATGGCCCTTCGCCTTTGGGTTTGTAAACTCGGCATTTGAGATCGTTTTTATCAATTCTGATAGTAATATCTTCGGTCATGCCTACTTCTTCTATGGTGGGTTTCTTCTGTTCTTTGAGAATGGACACCACCGCATCGGCTGGTGTCGGCTGCCTTCTTGCTTCCTCGGGTGAGAGATCTTCAATGGGCTTGCCTTTTAATGCAGCTAGCTTGTCTAGTATTGCTTGCATTTGCACATGCGGTTTATCATCAGAATTTTTCTGTGCCAGTGCACTGCTGCTAGCAAAAGCTATGTTAGCTGCGATGGCCGCGATGATGCTTAAGGAATAATGTTTCATAAAAGAATTGGGCTGGAACTGAGAATCAATCAAAGATGGAAAAGTGTAGTGAATCCGCCGTAGGCCATACGCTTGCAATCAAAGGGCTGATTGCCTTTGTCCTCCATCATTTCTCTCATGCGCGGATCTGCCATGACTTTGGCATTCACTTCGTCGCGGTGCTCGCGGGAGGCGTATGCAATCCAAGAAAAGATGACTGTTTCTTCCGGACCCGCCTTAGCAAGCTGTGGAAAAGAAACGAAATCTTTGGCATCAAAATCATCGCCGACGCACTCTCGGTAATCAAGCGCACCGTGCTCCTTAAATACCTTGCTGGCTCGTTCGGCGAGGTGCCGGTAATCTTCGACTTTATCTTTTGCAATAGGAATTACAAATCCATCAATATAGTGGCTCATATGTAATATTTTAGTGAGTAGTTTTGTAACATTGATAGTTCCGATTCAAAGGAGTATGTGCACGTCTTTAAATCGACAAATATCTATTCTGGTGCGTTGATCACATAGTTGCTCTGTAAGTTCGCAGGAATCGTCATTTTGATCTCCTCTTCCTACCAGAGCCACTTTTTTTGCCGCCGCCAGAAAGCTTATTGACAGTGGCCCAAGCGCGAGCTTCCGCAGTTTTTGTGCTGAGACCTTTGTCTTCGTAGCTCGCTTCGATGTGACTCGCTTGGCGCTTCTGTTTCTCAGTGTAGCTCGATTTGTCACCTTGGGGCATAGTCAAAGTTTTCGTTATGGTTATCTTTTAAAATTACACTAGGACTTTCACACAATGAGTAATGGTTTGGCTATGGGGTGTAACCCCCGTATGGCCCAGTTTTACAGAGGTTTAGGAACAGTGTTAGATAGCTTCACCTTGTGGAGTCGTAATGCGTTGCCGATTACGGACACGGAACTTAAACTCATCGCAGCGCCGGCGAGGATGGGACTGAGGAGCAGGCCGAAAATTGGATAGAGCACGCCTGCTGCCACCGGAATACCTAAAGCATTATAAAGGAACGCGAAAAACAAATTTTGTCGAATGTTCCGCATTGTGGCGCGACTGAGGCGGATGGCTTTGACGATGCCGCGCAAGTCGCCTTTGACGAGGGTGATGCCTGCGCTTTGCATCGCGACGTCCGTGCCGGTACCCATAGCGATGCCGACCTCTGCTTCGCTGAGAGCGGGTGCATCGTTGATGCCATCCCCTGCCATCGCGACGTGGTGACCTTGCGCGCGTAATTTTCTCACGTGGGCGACTTTTCCGGCGGGTTCGATTTCGGCTTCCACGGCATCAAGCCCGAGCTGCTTCGCCACCACGGCGGCGGTGCGGCGGTTGTCGCCAGTGAGCATAATGATCTTGATGCCTAGTGCTTGAAGATCGCGGATGGCTTCGGCGGTGGTGGGCTTGATCGGGTCTGCCACGGCGAGAATTCCCGCAGGTTTCCCATCAATGGCGACAAATATAGCGGTCTTGCCATCTTCTTGTAGTTTCACGGCTGCGGCTTCAAGCGCCTCCAAGCCGCTGACATTTTCGCCCCGCAGGAAATTGGGTTTACCGATCATCACCACGCGACCCGCGATGGTGCCGATGGCACCGCCAGCCGTGACGGAACGAAAATCATAAACGGCTGCGAAAACGATATTGCGCTCTTTTGCGCCTTCGACAATCGCGGCGGCAAGTGGGTGCTCGCTGCTCTGCTCAAGCGTGGCGGCGAAACGCAAAAAATCATTCATTTCGAAGCCGTCACAGGGCATAACATCCGTGAGCCTGGGTTTGCCTTCGGTAAGTGTACCTGTTTTATCCACGACGAGCATTGTGATTTTTTCCAAGCGTTCCAGCGCCTCTGCGTTTTTTACGAGCACCCCCTCTTGTGCGCCGCGTCCGACGCCTACCATGATGGACATCGGTGTCGCCAAACCGAGCGCACAGGGACAGGCGATGATGAGAACTGCAACCGCATTAACGGTGGCGAAAGCGAGGCTCGGCTCCGGCCCAAGCCACAGCCATAGTATAAAAGTGAGCATCGAAATCATCAGCACTACGGGCACGAAGATGCCTGCCACCTTATCTGCCAAGCCTTGAATGGGCGCACGGCTACGCTGCGCTTCAGCGACCATATTGACGATTTGCCCGAGCAGTGTATCGCTGCCTACGCGCTCCGCACGCATCACGAAACTACCGGAGCCATTCACGGTGCCGCCTGTCACCTTAGCCCCAATTATTTTTTCCACAGGGAGCGGTTCACCCGTGATCATGGATTCTTCCACGCTTGAATGGCCTTCGATGACTTCGCCATCCACAGGCACCTTGTCGCCGGGGACGACGCGTAACCAATCGCCCACTTTGACCTGATCGAGCGGGACTTCATGGTCGCCACCGGACGCGACTTGGCGGGCCGTAGGTGGCGCGAGATTGAGCAATGCTTTGATCGCGCTACCCGTGCGGCTGCGAGCGCCGAGTTCGAGCACTTGGCCTAACAAGACAAGCACAACGATAACGGCTGCCGCCTCAAAATAGATGCTTACCCCGCCGTGGCTGCGCATTGTTTCAGGAAAAATCGAGGGCGCAAGCATGGCCACAGCGCTGAAAAAATACGCTGCGCCCACGCCTAACATGATCAACGTCCACATGTTGAAGTGGCGCGTGATCAGCGAGCGCCAACCCCGGCGAAACAAGGGCGCGCCTGCCCATAGCACCACCGGCGTGCTGAGGATAAACTGGGTCCAGCGCGACGCATCTCCCATGACCCACTGTGGTATTCCCGGAAAAAGGTGTGCCATGGCGAGCAGAAACACTGGCAGCGAGAGCACCATACCTATCCACATCCGCCGCGTTATGTCAGTGAGTTCGCTGTTATCTTCTTCTGCCACTGTATTGCCTACTTTGGGCACGAGAGTCATGCCGCACTTCGGGCAATCGCCCGGGCGATCTTGCTCGATTTCCGGGTGCATCGGGCAGGTGTAACTTTTCACTACAGTATTTTTCCACGCCGGATTGCGCTCCAGAGGCATGCCACATTTCGGGCAGTCGCCGGGTTTGTCTGATTTTACCTCGGGACACATTGGGCAAAAATATTTCGCCTCAGAGGGCAGCGGCACATCGCTGGGATGATGATCGTGACCGCTACAGCAGTCGTGTTTTTTGCCAACTGCTGGATAGGTTTGTTCGTCAATCATAATAGTGTCTGATCGTGATTTGAAACAGGGTTGTTATCAATTTCCTGAAATATTAGCTCTGCATTCTTACTGCTAAATCACGCATTTGTTCAGATTCCTTGGCATCGGTGGCTAAAAAACTTGGCATTTACTAGAAGGGTTTCTCCCCATCGCGGGATATTTCTGGAATCGTAGGATCCGACGATGTATCCACAGCTTATTGATAGAAATCCGCAGACTTTGGGTTGCTCGCCAAACGAGCCTGGGATGCGATCATCTCATAGCAAAATTTCCGAATCTTATTTGATCGCATTGATCACAAAGTCTGACTTTTACCGTGAATACGAGTGTGCATTCGTGGCCGGAACTGGGTTGCCGTTGACGCTCCATGCTCCAAATATGATTACAGTAATCCGCCACGCACAAGGCCAAGAGAATCCATTTTGCGCTCTGATGTCGAAGACGAGCCAATGGGCTACTGCAAGCTACCTTTTGCAGCGCAAGGTGGAAAAGGCCGCGTTCCACACACCCAAAACTTTTCGTTGCTTTGCCGGTCTTTGTGAAACCACCGTGCCAGTAAGCATGGGGAACGGACCTATCGCTTATCTCCAGACGGGCCAAATCCTCCTTAAGCGGCCCACGCAAGTCCACTTTGATAAAATCGTCGGTATGTTAAAAATGTGGAACTCTCCGGTTAATTTAGAAAAGGCAGAGGAAGCTTGGTTTAGCTCCCGCGTAATTACTTCCAAGCAATACGAAGCTCTCGTTCGATTGCTCGACCTATTTGCGCATCAACTTGCCACATGCAGCAATGCACTTGTGCTGGACAGCCAACCACGGCCAACGCAGGCAATATCCAAGGCATGCACGTTTATCAGGGAGCATTGCGATGAAGGTATATCATTAGCTGTTGTGGCGAGAATTGCGAACATGAGCACCAATTATTTCAGTGGTAAGTTTGCAGAGGCCACAGGAATGAACTTCATTGAATATGTAACGCGGACGCGCGTTGAGAAAGCCTGCAAACTGTTACTAAACCCGGATTTGAGAATTAGCGAGATTGCTTATGAGGTAGGCTTTCAATCGTTATCCCAATTCAACCGAGGATTTAAGCAAGTTAGAGGAATGTGCCCAAGAGCATATCGAGACGATTTGCTAACAATTTGACTCAAATGATAGCGCGAGAATGAGTGTCTCGAAATTTCTTCGAGACACTCTCTATCGTATCATCGTGCCTTGCTGGGCATTACCGAATCACCCATCGGTGTTTCTTTGCCCGGGGGACCCATCTGATGCGTGTTTGAGCTTCCCATATCGCTACATGAAGGGCCGATGAATGCGGCGATGGAAACAATTAACAAGGTGCTTGCAGTTATAAAGTGCTTTTTCATATTGTGGTTGGTTAGTGTGGAATACAGTTGTGACATACCTTCACACAGGCTGAGTGAAAAAGTGAAACTCCTGACAATGTAGAGTTACTATTTCTTGTCGGTAGTTGCTCTGCATATTTACCGAAATACTAATCGGTTTTTACGAAAAGAGTCGTAAATTTAAGGAGTGCGGGAGCTGCGGTAGAATGCGCGGGTTGTGGGCGCATCTGGATCAGTGAAAACAAGTTTTCCCTCACTGTCTGCGAGGACGGCGGCACCAATGAGGGTCCAGTCCACGAGCAGGAGTGAGCGCTCAATGCGGTAGCTGAGGCCTGGGATGCCGGTGAAGGATATCTGTGCATCGCCATTAGATAAGATTTTAAGATCGGCGAAGCTCGGCGGGCTAGCTGCTGTCTGTGAGAGGACGGAGATTTGCACATGGCCACTGGTCAGAGCGCCGTGGACATCGCCGAATGTGGCGGTGAAAGTATCAAGCCCAGTGAAGTCTGGAGGTGGCACATAAATGATATTGCCACCCACCATGGAGACACTCGCTCCCGCAGTGCTGGCGGGGAAGACGGCGGTGAGGGAGACGGCATCATTTTCCGGATCGCTGGTGGCTGCGAGTAGGGTATTGATGGCGAAAGTGGCGGTTTGATTTCGCCGCGTCTCAATGGCGTATCCAGAGAAAATTGGTGGATCATTTACAGCGATGACGGTGATCGCGACGCTGGCGGTGGCTGAGGTGCCGTGCTCATCGGATATCGTGTAGGTGAAACTATCGCTGCCTGCAAAATTTGCCGCAGGCGTGTAGGTCAATCCGCTGGTCGTAAGCTCAACGGTTCCGTGGGTGCCATTGGTCTTTCCAGTGATGCGAAGAAGTTCTAGGGGATCGGGTGAGGATGAGTCATTTGCCAACACATCGATGGTGAGTGGGCCGCCGTCTTCGATGAGGATCGCTGAATCGGCAATGGCGAGTGGTGGATTTTCTCCGGGCCGTGCGGTGCTGGAAATGGAGTCCACGTCAAAGTAGTAGGTGGTGTCCGGACTGGTGCGGAAGCCGATTGCGGCTTTTGTACGCGAACGAAATGTCAGGGCATAGCGGCCGGGCTGGGTAAAAATCCAGTTGATGTGGGCGTGGGATCCAGCGAAGCCGAAGAAGGTATCCGTGTTGTTTCCTCCGATGGAAGAATCCGCCGGAGTATTAAGACCATCCGCAGTATCGAAGTGGACGCGGAGAGGATCGGTGAAATCAAAGCCGGAAAAATGGCCCGGGCCGCTGTAGTCAACGAGCTGGGTTTCAATCCATTCATTTGATCCGGTAGCCCGTGGATCTCCGGTTTCATAGGGGATGAGTTCGCTTATGGGCGTGTCTTCACTGGCGAAGCCGAGGTAGATTTTGTTTCCGCTGGGAGTGGCCGGAGCTTGCCAGATATCAGCACCGGCGGGCACTCCCATAAAGTCAAAATTATAACTGCCGTTTGCGGGGCGTGGGAGCTTGGTGGATGGATCAAAAAACAGGATGCCCTCGTCTGAATCTAACAATGTGGGACTGAAGCTGCCGCTCTGCACCGAGGCGGAAATGACGGCATCGGTCTTAATGTTTTGAGTCCACACGCCGGTGCGGAAGTTGATGCCGATGTCCGTGTGCTGTGAGGCAATGGCTGAATCTACGACAATGAAATTTCCCACGATGATGTAGCCAATGCCGGTGAATGTGGTGCCGTTAAAGCTGTCTCCCGAGGTGATGGTGACGGTGTATTGAAAGGTGTCTGGCCCGAGATAACCAGCGGCGGGTGTGTAGCGGACGAGCGAGCCGCTGTTGGAAATGTCTAGTGTGCCGTGGGCGGGCGAGGTGACGGAGGTGATCGAAAACGCATGGCCGGGCAGGGGGATCACGTCGTTTGCTAGGACATCGAAAGTGCTGGTAGTGCCGGGGATGCCGAGGAGCTGATTGTCTGCCACCGCACGAGGATTTACCGTGACGAGGAAAGAGGGAACGGTGGGTGCACCGGTGCCAGAAAGAACTAAAGTGACTGCGGAAACTCCGTAAAGCCCGGCGGAGGTGCTGCGGTCGTTCGGCCTGATGCGGAGCGTGCGAGATGTGCCACCGGCTGCTGGCTGGAGACGTAGGGAACTGCTAGTGGATGTGCCCACAGATTGAAAAAGCGTGGTGTTAGTGCGGGTAGCAGAGCTTATCCAAGAGGCATCCGGGATCTGATAGTGCACGGTGAATTGCCCATCTGCTTCGAGTGCGAGATCGGGAATGATTTCTCCGGGGAGGGTGAAAACGGGAGTCACCGTCAAGACGAAGGTGTCTAATGCGGTTTTTGATTCTTGGTCGGTCACGGTGAGTGTGATCGTAGCACTGCCGGACAGCCCGCTTGCCGGGGTGAGTGTGATGGTGCGGGTTGCGCCGCTGCCACCGAGTGTGATGCCTGATGCTGGAATTAGTGCCGAGTCCGAGGAGCTGGCCGTGACAATGAGATCAGCGGCAGGAGTTTCCGCATCGTTGATCGTAAGGGCGATGGTAGCCGCTGCGGTGCTTTCCAGAGTGCCTTTGTCTGTGACGTTACTGATCGAGGGAAAGGTCTGCGCAGATGCTAGAGCTGAAGCCGCTTGGAGGATCGCTAAACAGCAAAAATTTGTGAACGGCGCGCGCATACGGTATATGGTTAGTTATAGCAATGCAGCTCCGTTCAAAACGCCGAGGTAGAGGAAACTACTTAATTTCTGCGGCGGCGTAGTAGCTCGAGTGCACCAATGGCAGCAAGCAGCGCAACGGAAGGCTCTGGGATTACTGAAAAGGTATAGGTTGCAGTGGCGGATTTAGCACCATCTATAGAGTGGGCTCCGGCGATGGCAAACGTAAGATCGTATGTCCCTTCCTTGGTGAAGCCCCAATTGTAATGAGTATGGCTACCAGCAGCGAGCGAGACGGCATCAGCGGCGCTTAGCCCGTCTGCTGTAGACATGGAAAAAGTAGGTGTAACATTGCCCTGCCATAGCGCGAAAACTGCGTCCGCGGGCATCACTGCGCTGGTCAAAGTCAACGTGATATTGGCAGCCCAATCAGCAGGGACTAATTCTTCAAGTCCAAAACCGACGTAGGGTTCGCCGGAGGTGGCGGTCTGCCGAGCGAGCCAGAATTTTTCGCCCGCTGCCACGCCGATGGGGTCAAAAACGATTCCGGAATTGCGCGTGGTGGTAGCAGATATTTCAATGATGAGGTCGCCCACTGCGTATTCCACGTCTTCGATGGGCTGCCCATCGACAACACCGAATAGCTCCACATGGCTGTGGGGCTCGAATTCTGTGCCGTCGTAGGCTAGCCCTATGAAATCAACGTGTCCCGAGGTGAGTGTTGCTGCGGTGGCAGTGGCACTGAGGGCGAGTCCGGCAATAGAGAGTGATGTTTTAGTTTTCATTCAAAGTAGGAGAGTGAGGCCAAAAACAACCATTAACGCAAAATAGATGCAATTAAAATTTCATCTGACCTGCATTTTGTTTGCACCAGCATGTGTGATGCCTTATCTCATCCTCATGTTCTTGAAGCGCGAAACATGGAGCCGCCGCCGAGGCTTCACCCTAGTGGAGGTATTGGTGGTGATATCTATAATCGCCGTCTTGGGGACCATCGTCGCAATTTCTAGTAAAAGCGCACTAATCGCCTCCAAACAAGCGACGAGCACCACAAATCTCCGCAATATCGGTATCGCGATGCAAATGTTTGCTGACGACCACGGAGGCAAGTTGCCAGAGACGACCCACACGGCTGGCTTGGGCAGGGCATGGATCTACGCGTTGCAAGGATACATGGGAAACTTTGATGAAATGCGGATTTGTCCGGCCGATCCCAAGGCAGCAGCCCGGCGTGAGTCAAAAGGCAGCAGCTATATTCTTAATAGCTACCTGTTCGTTCCTCGGATGGGACCATTCGGGGATGTGATTGGCCCACAGTTGAATAGGATCAGTGCCATCCCAGACCCTGCTCGCACGATCCTCGCATTTATCTGCTCAGATCGTACAGGCACCGGGCCGGGAAATGACCACACGCACTCGAATCTATGGACCTCATGGTCCGCAGTTTGCAATGACATCGCACCAGATCGTTTCGGCGGTGGCAGCCGCGAGCGGACCAAGGGGCGCTCTGTTTACCTGCATGTGGATGGCAGCATTGAGGCGATGAGTGCCACTTTTGTGAAACAACAAATCCAGAGCGGCAATAACATAGCCAAGCCGCCCGGAGTGGAGGATCTACCATGAAATATGATATAAAAAAATTGCTACCAGCCTCGCTCGTCGCGCTTGCCACAGCGCACGCGGGCATGGTTCCGCTACGTGAGCACGTCGATGTGAATTGGGATTACGACGTCATAGATGGCTGGATTTCAGAAGCGAAAACCCCAGCCGCAGGCGATGACGTTTTTCGCGAATTCGACACGGTTTTTCTACCACTGGACGACCGCCCAACTTCCTCAGGAGGCCAACGTGGAACTCAGCCCAGCGGTGCCCAATATGCCTTCACAGGTGTGGCTCCTGGCGCACCGATTTGGATTGCCCCACAATTCCAAACCCCGGGCCAATGTTGGGTTGGGTTTAACAACTACCAATCGAACGGCGTTTTCGGGAAATATCAGGAAACCGATTCCCGCCTTGCAGGAGAGGAACAAGCTATAGCATTGCCGTGGATCCGCATTGCATTCCAAGGACTCACCTATCTTGGGAACGGGATTCCCACCTTCTCAATGTGGCAGACGGATTTTTCGGGAAACCCAACGGTTTGGTTCTCCACAACCGACGCTACGACCCCTGATGTTTTTCTGATGGTGGCAGGCAGTCACACCCACGCAAACTGGGGCTTCGGTGCCGAGGGGATTTACCGCATCCGGCTCTCTGCCTCTGCCTACACTGGCCCCGGTGCCACGAATCCTACTGGACCCAGCGCCCCAGCGACGCTCACCTTCGCCGTCGGCCCCGTGGCACAATGGCAAGCAACCTATTTTTCTGGTCCAGAATTGGATTCGGCGATGATTTCCGGCCTCGCAGCAGACCCCGACCGCGATGGTATGACAAACCTTGAAGAATATGCATTTGGGTTGGACCCACGGAGCGGCTCGCGCCTACCAATCAGCGCAGGATTGGGCCTACCTATATTTTCCACAGAACGAAACGGAACGTCACTCTACCATGTGTTGGAATTCCCAAGGAGAAAAGCGGAGGATCTTAACTCGCCACCGCTATACACCGCCGAGTTTTCCAATCTTTCTAGCGCATGGCTACCCGCCACGGAAGAAACCATTTCCGCAATCAGCGGCACACAAACCGCACTCAACGGAGTATGGGAAAAGGTCCGCGCGCGCAGGCTAGCAATTGCTGGTGCAGAGCGCAGTGGATTCGGGCGGCTGCGCCTTGTTCGAGATTAAGTCGGACACACGCGCCGAAACTATCACACCTACTGACCTCGTCAGCTATGCTTCTTTTCTATTGTTTTGATCTGATAGAATCATTGTAGAAACAACCATCAAAAAACTTCGTCTGATCGGATTGACACCCAGCATGTAATGATGCATTGTGACGGCCTATTATCTAAGAATTGCAACCTAGAAGACAAGACGATACAAAGTCGCCCCAGCATCGCTAATGACCAAGTTGTTCCGGTGGCTACTTAACGAGAGTAAGTGATACAATCTTTCTGAACACAAAATGATCTAGCCAATGACCACTAAACATTTCCTCCGAATTCTCTGCCTCCTAAGTGTAGTGACAATGGGTATGTCTCATGCCCAGATCCCAACGGTCCCAAATGGCATTCCTAACATCACGCAAGTGCCCGGAAAATTGCTTTACCGGTCTGCTACGACGCAAAGCCGGATCACCAATATCGCCTACCACAATGGCTCCTTTTATACCAATACCGTCACTGGGTCTGATCGAAAAGTTTGGCGCTTTAATAATCCTGCGAGTGTCAGTTCCTTTGCCCAAGATACCACAAGAAATAACGACAATATTCCTTTGCTCAACGATCATGGAAATCATGCACATTCCAAAAGCGGCGATTATCTTGGTGGTGCCTATGGAATGTCGATCAAGCGCCAAAGCCCCGGGGTAAACATCACTCAAGAGCTAGCGGATTTTGAAACCTTTAGTCCTTATACTCTAGAAGGCCATGCGCTTTATTGGCCGTGGCGGCTACCCTTCCACTGGATTCAGTATGGTGGACTCAATAGTCCTACGCCCACGCAGATCATCCGTCCGGGCACCACTGGGCCTCGCATTTTGTTTAACTGGAATTCGCTTGCGGAGGACGGGGTCACTGGGAGTTCAATACTATTGGGAAATTTACTTTTCGTCACCTCTGATGAATCAGCACTGGGTATTTTATGTTATGACATTTCGCCAGTTTTTAATACTCCGCCAGCCCGTCCTGTTTTGCTTGATAAACTGACGGGAGACTTTGGTGCCTACATCGCCGTCCCCTTTGAGCATTACATTGTGTTGGCCCGCACCAATGTTGATAAGGTAGAAATTGTTGATTTCAGTGATCCCACTGATTTGCGCCACGTTGCTTCCATTGATGTCCGCGGGAACCCGAATTGGGCGGGTGATGTGAATGTCCCCTACACGCAAGCGCAGGATAACTATATCTTCACGAAGCGGCATAAAATCGATATGGACAGCTTCACGCCAGTGCTAGAGCTAGATCAAGCGGGTGACAATCGCCCGGCTGGATCAGTCGCAGGGATCGTCGATACAAGTCAATACATGAAGCCGATTGGTAACTTGCTGGTCACGGGTGGCTACAGTTTTGAACAATCTGATAGGCTCGCTATTTGGGCACACCAAGCTGCTCCAGACACCCGCAAGCCTTACGTGGGCTACCACGTCCCTCGCCCCGGGCAAACGAATTTCCCACTGGGTGCGCCCATCAGTTTACTTATTCACGAGGCGTTAGAGTCCTATACGATTATCAATGGAGTCACGATCATTTTACGAGAGGTAGGTACAACCATACCGCTCGATTGTTGGACGAGTTTTGCTCACGATGGAGTCCTGACGCTTACCCCAAAGGTCTATCTTTTGCCAGATAAGTCCTATGAAGTCATCGTTACAAATGGCGGCATTAAAGACGCGCTCAACAATGGCATAGAACCCTATATCTTCAGTTTCTCTACGGGTGCAGGAGCTGCGGGAGGAAATGCTTCCCCGGTGATCAATAGCTTTACTGTCAATCCTTCGCCCGCTGCTGTCGGCGCTGTGGTGAGTTTTCCATCCTCCGCCAGTGATCCGGATGGTGATACGTTGCAATACCGCATCAATTACGGTGATGGCGCAGCGACTACTGCATGGAGTTCTAGTAATACCTTCAGCCGCAGTTATACCTCACCGGGTCACTATGTGGTAAAACTTCAAGTCCGCGATCTCAAGCCTGGCGGAGCGATGTCAGTCGTTTCAAAAGATCTTACAGTAACTATTGGCAGTGCCCCAAGCGGCCCCTTCCCGGCAAATTCATCTACCATTGCGATCCATGCTGCAAGCCGCACCATCTGGTCCGTAAATCCTGACGCAGATACGATTTCAACTCTCAATGCGGATACGGGCCTCAAAACAGCGGAGGTGAATCTCAATACACTCCTTGGTGAAAGTAAGAGTATCGACCCGAGGAATGTGGCACTTGATGGACAAGGAAATGCATGGGTGAGCTGCCATGATGCAGATTGTGTAGTGATTCTCAATCCAGTGGGAGCAATGCTCGCACGGATTAATACCGGATATGGTAGTGCTCCACTTGGTGTTTGTGCCACTCCCACAGGCGATGCGATTTTTGTAACTCTCACTGGAAGTGGATTTGTAAAGCGCTATGCAGCCGGAACTCGCTTAGAAACTGGCAGCTTAGCGCTCGGCACTAGCCCGCGCGCGATAGCTATCACAGGCGATGGTACGCGGGTGCTTGTGACTCGCTATCTATCTGCGCAAAACGAGGCGAATGTCTGGGAGGTGTCTAACGATACTGCGTTGACGCTCGCGCGCGCCTACAAGCTCACGCGCAACTTAACACCGGACTCATCAAACAATGGACGCGGAATTCCTAACCAACTCGCAGGCATTACTATCAGCCCGGACAACAGCCAAGCATGGATCACTGCTTCAAAAATGAATGACGAGCACGGACTCTTTTTTACCGGGCGTGCGAATACGGATAACCAAGTGCGTGCAATGGTCGTGCGGCTAGATTTAGACTCTGGCAATTACGATGATAGTGATAAACGTCTTGATATAGATAATAGTGAGTCACCCACCAGTGTGGCATTTTCACCCATCGGGGATTGGGCATTTGTCACCCTCCAAGGGAACAATCAAGTGGCGGTTTATGATAACTTTGCGCTCAATGCTGGTGCTTCCAAGACCACTCGTTGGCGTTTCAATACAGGCCTTGCGCCGCAGGGACAGGTCTTCGATCCAGTATCTAGGAAGCTATTTGTGAACAATTTCATGTCGCGAGAGATTTCCATTCATGACCTCACATCATTCCTTGCCCAAGGCGCTCGCGCAGATTCCGTCGTAAAAACGGCGGCGGTCAGCAGCGAGAAACTCACACCAAATATCCTCGCTGGGAAACAGATCTTTTACAATGCTTCGTTGAAAAGCAGCAATGGGGAAGATGCCATCGGGCGGGATACCTATATCAGTTGCGCCACTTGCCATAATGATGGTGGGCAGGACGGACGGGTATGGGATTTCACCCAGCGCGGCGAAGGTTTCCGAAATAGCATAGATCTGCGTGGCCGCAATGGGATGGGCCACGGTAATGTGCACTGGTCTGCAAACTTCGATGAGATCCAGGATTTTGAAAACGACATTCGTGAACACTTCGGTGGCACCGGCTTGATCGCTGCAGCTATAGTTTCTACTCCGCTAGGCACTCCAAAAGCAGGGCAGAGCATCATGCTGGATAATCTATCGGCCTATATCTCAAGCTTGGGCCGTGAGACGGTGCCTAAGAGTCCACACCGTGCTGCAAATGGGATGCTCTCTGCTTCTGGCACCGCAGGGCAGCTCATATTCAACAGCCAAAATTGTGTAAGCTGCCATGGTGGTGGGCAACTGACAGATTCTGTGGGAGGGATAGGCGTTGCTCCGATTCTGCACGACGTAGGCACTCTGCGCACCACATCTGGTGGCCGCCTCGCAGCGGTGCTTCCGGGGATCGATACACCCACGCTGGCTGGTATTCATGCTACTGCACCGTATTTCCATGATGGCTCAGCGGCGGCTCTTGAGGATGTATTCAAAGTCGCGGGCGGCATCACTTATCAAGCTGAGAATGGAACTATTAGTGGGTCCGTCGTACGTCCAAACTTTATTAATATCAATTACTATAACATGGTCCAGAAGGGTGGCCTCGTACAATGGGATGGGAATGGCACATGGACGATGCCAAACGTCGATGGTGGGCTGGGTGGCACGGGTGCGCTAGAGTTTCGCTTCACTTCTGATAGTATAATCGACCTCACTGTGCGTGTGAATGGTACGAACTATCCGTTGCAAATGCGTGGTCAAAATCGCGGCTGGCAATTTGATCAATACCTCTCAGCCCGGCTGGAAGGAGTCGCGCTGACGGCTGGCACATCCAATACAATTTCAATCACGCAGGCACAAACGCTCGGCATCGACTCAATGACTGTGAGCACCGCTGCCCATCTGGCAAAAGCGCAGCCTCACCGCCGCGCACTGCTCCTGAATACCGCAGATCGTGCAAACCTCATCCAATACCTTCGCGAGTTAGATGGTAGCTCCATTGCTGCCATCGTAGCACCGGGTGGACCCGGTAGTGGTGCATTGGTCCAGTTCCGTTTTCAACACGGACTCGCGGCTGATGGCTCGCAAGACACGCTCACACCTGCTGGAGATGGTGTTGCAAATTTACTTAAATTTGCGTTTAACATGATCGGTTCGGGTCCGGGCCAAGCAGCTAGAATAGACACTCCAAATATCTCCATGCTTGGGATAACTGGCAATGCTGGCTTACCCCACAGCAGCACTGATAATACTGGGAAACTCAGTCTCACTTACCTCCGGCGCAAAGCTGCATCGAATCCAGGTGTGCGTTACAAGGTCGAGTTCAGCGACACCATGAGCGCAGGTTCATGGGCTGAAAACCCGCTGGCCACTCAAGCTCTCGAGCAGGCAGGTGGTGACTTTGAAAGAGTCACCCTCATGGACTCGGTGCAATCTTCCGGGCATCGGTTCGCGCGGGTAAGTGTATCTCCTGAGTGAGTTTGAGCTATACTAGTTGGCAACCTTATAAGAGTTTTTATGTAGGCATTTGAACCAAGCACACTCCGCATCATTCCCCCTCACCGGAGCCCGGGCGGTGAGCCAGCGCAACTTTTGAAATGATTTTACTTGCGAGCCGCTGCTGCAGCAACGTGGCCCGCGAGAGTGGAAACAAAGTTGCTGAGGCTCGTCAGGTCTTCGCTTTCGGTAAATCGCCCGTCTTTGATCGCTGTTCGAGGAGGCGCCAGACAAGTAGCGGCGGTGTAGAGCTGCTCGTGTGTCATTTTACGGCACAGCAGATGATACCGTTCGAGATACGAGGCGTTTTTGAATTCAGTGAAAACGGGAAAATGTGGAGAGTTGTCGCGCACGGGGGCGCGGGATTTTTCGGCATCTTCTACCAGCATGAGCCAACCGAGAAATGGGCGTGGAATGTCGCCGAAGGCTCGCTCACGGTAGGCAGTTCAGAAATCATGCGCGTTGCCGATGGCTTCTTAGGCCCGATTATTGCAATTGTTACCAAACGAAGGCCCGACCTGCGATTTGAACTCCAGGGCGGCGACCAGAGTTGAGCCATCCATAATGATCATGTCCCAAAGCTTGGTGGGGCGGAAAAACCTTGGCTAGGTAAGTGCAATTCTTTGTTGGTGAATGATTGCTTTTTTCAGTCCGTTACCGCGAGTGATGTCCTCCATCAATGCGATGAAGCCATCCATATTTCGCCCTCCCGTTACTGCTGACCGCTCACCTTGGTCAGCCTTGCCAGTGGCGACCTGCTTTGTGCGTGCAATATCGCGCCCGCTCCAAAACTCTTTCACGGCAAGCTTGGTCTTTGTTTGGTAGTTGGCGAGGTAAAGTCCCATTGTTGGCCTAGTCGGTGAGGAAAATCAGTTCTTTTTCGGTGAGGCTGTATGTCAGTCTTACCGCTTGTTGAATAGGCATCGGAGCGATGTCACCACTTTTCTGAGAAAGAATCTGTTGAGCATTGAAAGGCACCTCATCCCATTTTGGCAGTCGAATCCGGCGCAGATACTGGGCTTAAAATCGGAGGCACCCACCACGCATTTTCGTAGAGTAAGCGCGGACGAAAAGGCGAGCGATACCCGACATCAAAACCCGTTGTAACGCGATGAGTGGCCACTCGTGGCTAGTGATGTAATAGAGATTGTGGTGCGGGTAGAGGCCGCTTTCATCCAGTACGATGTTCGCATCGCCTTTGATGTCCGGGATGAGGAGCTTTGGCTGCTTGGCGAGAGAAGGCGTGATCCGATCAATAGTGCGATACCAAGAGCCATTTGCCCGTTGAGCGCAGTGGCGTTTCATCAAAACACTCTGGTGCTTTTGCATGTAAGCGGCGAAGCGAGGGAAGTGGGCAAAGTCGGCCAAAGCCCCGCTTTCCTCGAAGGGATTTACCACGCCGAGTCCATGCCACTGGACGATGCCCGCTAGAATGTCCCGCGTCGTCACCAGTGGAAGTTTCCGCCCATCCTCCACGTCCAATTCATCCAGCGGACCGATGAAAATTTTGTCTGCTCCCGTAGCTACACCGATGCCCACATTACAGCCTGATTCTTCCAGCGTCGGAAACGCCGCCTCCAGCCGACGCACTAGTTCCAGCGAATGTTGTGCGTCTGATTCCAGCAACCACGGCTCACCCCCCAGAGGTTTCACCGCAGCCTCGGCCACCGTGCCGTTAAAACTTGCGAGCTGGCCTTTCATGGCTTTGCAAAGAGCCAATAGTGCCGCTCTGGAACTCTCTGGCTGATGCGCGATGCGCACTTTCTGCTCTGAATTTCCCCGCTGAATCACCGTGATCGCCGGATACGCAACGACATCCGTCTGAAACGCCGCCGTGCCGACCATGTCCACATAATATCGCATGGTGAATCCGTCCGAAATCACCCGCCGCAGTGGCTCACCATATCGATTCTTCATCCAGCGATCCGAGCAAATAAAGCTCATCTGTCCCGCGTGGTTCAAGAGCTGCAAAGACCGCTCCATGAATGGCACATAGAGGTCTGCGCGATCATAGAGCGTGGCGTATCGCTGCCGATACTCCGCAAGTAGCTCCGCTGGGATCAGCTCCTGTCTTACATAGGGCCGATTCCCCACCACAAAGTCGAAATCAGAGGCGAATGGCTCTAGCAAAAAGTCCGCGTTGGTCAGCCAGTGTTCGGTGAACATCGCGGCTTCAAATTGGGGAATTCCGTTGGTGATCAGTATCACCCGGATTTTTTCAGACGTGGATTGAAAAGTGTCGCGATGCAGCTCCACGCCGCAGATAGCCGAACGAAGTTGATTGGGGAGTACTTCATCGCGCGATGCGCTGACGAGGAGACGCTCAACCGCCTTTAAAAGGAAATCCCCACCGCCGAACGAAGGTTCCAATAGCCGCACCTGCCACAAAGGCTCATCCGATGGGTAACCAATCAAATCCAACATGAAATCCACCACCTCGGATTTTGTAAATATAGCTCCTCGCTCGCTACCGGGTGCCGACTTCATCCGCTCCACTGCCTCACTGACAAACGTCACCGCAGGGAAGAGTTCCTGCGTGGTGGAATTGAGTCAG
>JAYULG010000464.1:0-6400 GCA_043763755.1 Akkermansiaceae bacterium
AATGCTGAGATGAGTTATCCGCCCCGAATGAATATACTGTGGATGAGGGTCGTGGTGATCTTGGTGCTGGGAATGGCGGGGGTGAGAGGGGCTGTGGCGGGTGCGTGGGAGACGTTTTTCAATCAAAAGAATACGAATGCATGGATCGCTTACGATTCAGCAGATGCAAAAGATTACTACCCATCATGGATTAGCACACCAGTGGGGAAGGAGCATGCGTCCTTCTCCTTTGCGCGGGACAAATCGTTTTCATTCATTGCGTTGCAAAATGTGGGTGGAGGCGCGTTTACTGGGAATTATCAGGCGCAGAACATCTCTGGAATCCGCTGCGATGTATTAATTGGGTCGCTTGCGGCGCTGGATTATATGGATTGCTCGCTGCTTGCCACTGGGCCGAGTGGGAGGGGCGTTTATTATAGTGAGACATATGAGGCGGCGGATTTTGACGGTGATGGATGGTGGAGCTTGAATTATAGTTTCGGGCGCTCGTGGTATTTCTGGAACGAGACCGAGTGGGTATCGGTAAGTCCGAAGAGCTTAACGGGCATTGAGCAGCTCATTTTTACTTTTGTTCCTAAGGTGGGTTCCGCTGGGGGAAGCAGGATCGGCTTGGATAATGTGACTTTGGAGCCGACGGTGGTGGCTCCGGTAGTCACCACTTCACTTACGGCTCAAGTACCACCAGATCTGCGGCTGGCTTTCACTCCGGGGCCGGGATTAGAAGCGAGGGTCGAGAAACTCCGCAACCCGGTGACACTAGGGTGGGCAAATGTGGCAGGGCAGACGAGTATCAAAGGCCCAAGCAGCCACATTTTCCTTGCACCCACTAGCGCGGGGACCGGCATTTTCCGCGTGGCGGCGGAGCCATTTTACACCCGCTTTGTGACACCTTAAAGCATGCTCGGCGGGCTAGTGGGTCATCGGGCTTTCCCCGGAGGCATCGCCTAGGTGGGAGAGATTATCGGGGAGAAAGCGTTTGAAGCGAGTTTTATCAATCGACTTCATGTAGGCCTCCTCAGGGGAGATCATGCCCTCGCGGAGTTTAGACCAGATGGATTCATCCATGAATTGCATGCCTTCGTTTTTACCGCCAGTAATCACATCGTAGAGTTTCTGAGTAGCACCTTCCCGGATGATGGCGGACACGGCTGGAGTGGCAAACATGATTTCATGGACAGCAGTCCGGCCTGGTTTATCGACGCGCTTGCAAAGGAGCTGGGCGACGACTCCGCGCAGTGAGGCTGCAAGCATGGTGCGCACTTGCGATTGTTGATCCGAGGGAAAAACGTCGATGATGCGGTCCACCGTTTTGCGGGCATTATTGGTGTGTAGGGTGCCGAAGACGAGGAGGCCAGTCTCCGCCGCGGTGAGAGCGAGGGAAATGGTCTCTAGATCGCGCATTTCTCCCACGAGGACGATGTCTGCATCCTCGCGCAGGGCGGCCCGCAGACCATCCGAGAAGGAGGGTGTCTGAATGGGCACCTCGCGCTGGGTGACGATGGAGCGTTTGTTTGAATGCACAAACTCGATGGGTTCCTCCACCGTGATGATGTGGCGGTTGAAATTGATATTGATGTAGTCGAGCAGGGCCGCGAGCGTGGTGGATTTTCCTGAGCCAGTTGGACCGGTGACCAGCACGAGGCCTGAGCGCATGTGGCCGAATTCTTTGACAACGTCCGGCACGCCTAGGCTCTCAAGTGAGGCGATCTCAGTGGGGATGAGGCGGAAGACTGCGCCGAGGCCATTTTGTTGTTTGAGGTAATTGCAACGGAAGCGGGAGTCCTCGTCCATTTCGTAGGCAAAATCGAGGTCGCCCGTGAGGATGTAACGTTGGAAAGCAGCGGGATCACAAATTTCTGCGAGTAGATTTTTGAAAGACTCGCCTTCGAGGAGCTCTTGGTCAGGGATCACGGTGACAGCACCGTGAACGCGGATTTTAGGGTGCTGGCCTTCTGCAAGGTGGAGGTCCGAGCCGCGATTGGCGATGAGGTAACGGAAAAGGGTATCGATCTTGGCCATAGAGGAGCTGCGTAAAAATTGTGGAGAAAAGTGTGCCGGCGGAGAGCAGCTTAGGATTCGAAGTATGCCTTCATCTGATTTTTATCATCGGAGCGGAAGAGTGCTTCTTCGCGAGTGATGATGCCTTGGGCGTAGAGGCGGCGCAGAGATTCATCCATGGTGATCATGCCTACATTTTTACCCGTTTGCATCACACCCGGGAGCATGAAAGTTTTACCCTCACGGATGCAGTTAGACACAGCAGGAGTGTTGACCAAAAGCTCAAGGGCAAGGACGCGGCCTTTCCCATCCGCGCGTGGGATGAGCTGCTGGGAAAGGATGCCGCGCAGGGATTCCGAGACCATGATGCGGATTTGGTCGCGCTGGTCCGTGGGGAAAACATCCAGCACGCGATCCAGTGTGCGCGGCGCATTACCAGTGTGGAGCGTGCCGAGCACCAAGTGGCCAGTCTCTGCAGCGGTGAGGGCGAGCTGGATGGTCTCCAAATCGCGCATTTCACCTACCATGATTACATCTGGATCTTCCCGCAAGGCACCGCGCAGCGCCTTCGCGAAAGACTCAGTATGGGTGTGGACTTCGCGTTGATTGACGTGGCAGCCCTTCGATTCGAAAACGTATTCGATCGGGTCTTCTAAGGTGAGTATGTGATCCTCGCGGTCTCGGTTGATAAAATCGACGAGGGCCGCGAGAGTGGTGGATTTTCCTGAACCCACAGAGCCCGTGACGAGGACGAGGCCGTTCTGATAACGAGTGAGGGGTAAAATATGCTCCAGCGGCAGGCCAATGTCCTCGATCGACTTTACTTTGCTGTTGATGATCCTGAAGACCATGTCGTAGCCGAGGCGTTGTTTAACAACGGACGCGCGGTAGCGTCCATTGGTGGACGAGTAGGCGAAATCGATATCACCATGTTTTTGCAAGCGATCCCATTCTGCGTCTTTAAGAAATGAGCGGGCGAGGCGCTCGGTTTCCGCAGGCAAGAGCGGCGGGTGGTCCGGCCAAATGGGACCTAGCTGGCCGAAGCGCCGCCAAGCGGGCGGGTAAGAGGTGGGAAGATGGAGATCGGAGCAATCGTAGTCGCGCCCGAGTTGGAGATATTGGTCAACGTGATCGAGAACCTGGTGTTCAGATGCGGGCATTTTACGAAATGGAAGAAGTGGGCTGGGAACGCGGTGTACGAAGCGGACTGGCTGGAAATGAGATGGGCTTACCCGCAAGATAGTTTTTGAATTGGGCAGTGAGCCAACCTTGGATGAATGGCCGCACGGCGGCGAACGTGATGCCTAGCAAGGCGAGTGGCAAGCTGCGCGTTTTATGGTTGGCGATGCGCGGGCTTTTCCGGCGGAACAAAAAACTCGCTGCAATGCCTGAGGCAAGTCCGCCGAAGAGCCATTTACTGGTATTTTCTTTGAGGGATTGGCGCAGCCGTGTGGGCACATCTAGCCGCTGGCGGACTGCGTTTGCATGATCAGCGAGGAGAACGCGGGACTCTGCACTCAGGCGAGCTAGTCGTTCGATTTTTTGGTTCTTAGAATTTGATGAAGCCATTCGCGGTCTTTTTGAAATTCAGCACGAGTCACGGGAAATGTGGATTTCTGAGAAGGTCTGGCAAGCATCACTAAGATAAGTGCGAACAGAAGGTGGAGAAAACCCACCCCGAGGGCGACCCAGTGCAACGGCCAATGGGTATTGGAATGGATCAATTGCACAAGCCCCGCGAGAATCAGACCCCACCCGAACAGGACGGCCAATGCGCTGATCGCTAGGAAAATAATGCTGCGAGTGAGTTTCCCGGTCACTTCTTTGGACTCGATCTGGAATAGCTCTATCCGAGATGTGATGAGCGTATCGAGCGCAGTTTGCCAATTCACCGGAGACGGCGAAATTTCGGATGCCTCGCCCGGCGTGACATCCGGCAAAGGGGGGTGGGAGGCTGGGGACGGATTCATGGATCGGCAGGACGATCTGACAAAAGCGTCTGGCTCAACGGCGGACGATCAGCCCGATGAGGAATCCAGCAGCCAGAGCGGAGAGCACGCTTTTAGTCGGATTTTCACGGATGTATTCCTCGGCAGTTGCTTGGAATTCTTTGGCTTTTACGCGGGTATCTTGCCACTGGCCTGAGGCAGCTTCTTTGAATTGATCGGCACGCTCAGAGGCTACGTTTTTAAAAGCCTGAGCCTTTTCAGTGGCTTGCGCTTTGAACTGGCTGGCACGCTCCGTGGTGGTCTCTCGAAAATGCTGGGCGGACTCCACCGCGCGGTCCTTGAGAGCGGCTGCTTTGGTTTCCGCAGTGTGGACGAATTCGCGAGCCTTCTCACCCGCAGCGGCGCGGAGATCGCTAGCGGCTTGTGAGACTGATGGAGTTTGAGTGAATCCTGCCTCGGGATCGAGACTATCAGAGGAAGAGAATGGATGGGTCATGACGATTGGCTTTCTGGTTTAAAAATAAATTACGATCATTTATTTCGATGAGGGGATTAGTGACACTCTATCGCAGAGGATGCAAGGGGTGTCTCAAAAGTTTATGGTTTATTCTTCGATCACAGTCGCCTTAGGCGGGGCAAGTAGCAATTGATTCTGGGCCGAGGGAGGCGCGGTGAAACCAACGTTTTCCCATTGTGGGGATTTGAGTGCGCCGCTGCCATGAAATTGAAAGAGTCCGTAAAAAGGCCGCAATGGCAGGGTGATCAGGCTGAGCAGGCCGCGGGCATTCATGCGAAGATTCATATCGAGGGTGAGCTTGGCAAGATCCACGCTGCCATCGCCAGCGAAGTTGATGGAGGAGGTGGCAGTCTGAAAATCTTCTGTAGAAAGGATACCATTATTGATGCGAAAATTACAAAACGCGTTTTTCGCCCTCTCAAAACCAGCACGGCGATCATTGAGAATACCGCCGATGAGTGGCGTGAGCGGGCCGAACATGGGAACGGAAAAAAGCTCTGCCTTTTCGAGAGCAATCAGACCTTCTCCATCAAAAGTGGTAATGGTATTATTCGCAAGAGTGAAATCGATGCGGCCGCTGAGTCTGCCACCGCCTTTCATCGGGATCTCATAAGTTTTCGTGAGCTCCGGCATGGATAGCTTGGTCCAACTGAGTTCCCCGGCGAGGATGCCTTTGCCTTTGTATTGGATATTGCCGGTGATGGGACCATTGAAAGTGCTGAACTTCATCTCGGTGATAGAAACTCGCTCGCCACGGATGGCCACTTGGGCACTGGGGACTTCCAAACTAAGATTTTTTCCAAGAAATACATAGTCCGCCGGGCGCTGAGAACTAAACGAGACATCGAGTGCGGTGCGGCCTTGTGGCGTAACATCCACTTTCCCACTGCCCCGCAGAGTAGGTGGGGCGTGGAAGCGGTAGGCCTCTAGTGTGTCTGCGATCTTTGGGGCGAAGACTCGGCACATCGGGGCGGCCCAGAAATCGCCAGTAATGGCTTCTACTTCTACCATTTTACGAGGTGCATCGAAGCGGATGCGGCCAACTTTTGCAGTGCCTTGATTCGGGCCGTTGAAGGCTTTGCGTAGCGCGTAGTTATCATAATTAAAAATCACAGTGCCATCATAAAAGTCTAGCTCGTTATGATTAACGGTAAACTTACATTCTGCCCAATTTACAGGAACACCCTTGTAGTTATAGTTTTTTAAATTTCCGCTGCCTGTGTATGCCCACGAATGTGGGTCTAAGGCATTAAAGCCACCTTCGAGATTGACGAGCACGGCAGCACCCTTGCGGAGGGCGCAATCATTGATCACTTGTTCGAGTGGTTTCCCAATAAAAAGAGGTTTGTAAAGCTGCGGGGGAAGGCTGCTTTGCAATGCGATGCGCACATTGGGCCAGCGGATCATGGCCTTACCGGAAGCTTCTCCTTGGGCATGGATGATCTTCACATCTCTCAGGAAAAGCTCTTGGTCCTGCCATGAGAATGAAGTTTCAACGCTGGTGAGTTTTATGTCTTTGATAGTAATGGCTTGGCTGCGAATGCGACCTGTCGTCTCTATCTGTGGCTTGTTCATTTTATCGACATGAAATTTCCCTTCAGCTTCGAGAATTTGTCTGCCATTGAAACTTATGTGTTTGAGTGAAGGGGTGCCAAGCCAAGCCTCCACCATGGCGGGGAGATTGAGCGAAGAATAGATATCGAAACGTCCCTCACGGGTGGAAATGTTATAGTCTGCGTGGGCATCAATGGAGCCGCCATTGTCATTGGCTTGGAGGGTGGAGAGCGTGAGAAGATCTCCAGTGAGATCGGCTTCGCCAATGAGGCGGCGCAGAGTGTATTGGTTTTTAGTGATGGTTTTTGCGGTGAACTGGATTTTCGCCGTAACAGTGGAGAGGTCGTTCACGTTGCCTTCTACATTGATCTTGACCATCGGC
>JAYULG010000465.1:0-6384 GCA_043763755.1 Akkermansiaceae bacterium
ATGCATCACGCATCAAAATGGCCATCCTAGATGAGGCTGACCGCATGCTAGACATGGGCTTCAAGGATGAGATGGATGAGCTACTCGCCGCACTCCCCGCGGACCGCCAGACGTTGTTTTTCTCCGCAACAATGAATCCCGGCGTATCGCGGCTCATCCAGAAATTTGGAAACAGCCCGCAAGTCGTCGAGATCGAGCAAAAAGCACGTACTGTTTCCACGGTTGAGCAATCGTATTTCGAAGTCCGCCAGCGTTCCAAAGTGGAAGTGCTCTCCCGCATTCTCGATATGAACCCACCACGGCTTGGCATCATTTTTTGCAATACCAAGCGCTCTGTAGATGAATGCACCGAAGACCTCGTGAACCGTGGCTACGCCGCAGATCGCCTCCACGGCGATATCACTCAGCAAATGCGCGAACGCGTGCTCAAGCGCTTCCGCGATGGTGCCGTGGAAATCCTCGTCGCCACCGATGTAGCAGCACGCGGCCTCGATATTGATGAGATCGATATCGTCTTCAATTACGATCTCCCTACCGATCCCGAGGACTACGTCCACCGCATCGGCCGCACGGGTAGAGCGGGTCGGTCGGGCCGGGCTGTGAGCTTCGTCTATGGCCGGGAAATTTACCGGATGCAAGCCATCGAGCGCTACACCCGCTCGATCGTGAAGCGTGAGAAAATCCCCTCCGTGGAGCAGGTGGAAGGACGCCGCGCGGATCTTGTTTTCGACGATCTAAAAGAACGCCTCGAGTCCGGCAAATTCGACGCCTACCAAGATAATATTGATCGCCTGCTAGAGCAAGGCCACACGCCTACCGACATCGCTGGTGCCCTCGTGACCATGATCCGCGAAGCAAGTGGTCGCGAAGGATCTGCCATCGAAGAAGATCGCGAGCCAGCCCGCCGCGAAGCCCCGCGCCGAGATGAGCGACCGACTCGCAACGACGACCGTGGCCCACGCCCAGACCGCCCAGATCGCCCGCCCGGTGGCCAACGTGAAATCATCCCCACAGATGCCGGGATGACACGCCTGTTTCTCTCCCTCGGGAAAACCCACGGCGTGATGGCTAAGGAAATTGTGGGAATGCTTTACCGCGAAGCGGGCCTTCCCGATGGCTGCCTCGGCCGTATCACTCTGTTCCCCAAACACTCACTCGTCGATGTCCCCGAAAAATTTGTGGGCCAAGTGATCGACCGCACCAAGTCAGCCCGATTGCGTGGGCGGCCATTCCGGATGGATGTGGATCGTGGGCCGCAATAGTCTAGACGTTAAACGTGGTTGAGGCGTCTCGCCGCAACGAATCAATAGCATTGCTGCGAGACGCAGCAACCACGGTCAATTAACTATACCTCGGTATCGCCATGGAGCATACCCTTGGGCTATAAGTTTTCTCACAGAAAGCCCACAAGCACTCACCTTCCACACTGGAAATGGGCCAGCTTCATAAGCTGCAAATTGTTTACCCGGAACAGTCCATGCGGCGAATAAAACCACATGCTTGTCATTCAAAAGTATATCTCCTGGTAACAAAGCATCCCACTCAAGAAGCCGTTCGCAAATTTGGTGCATCTCACGCGTCGAGTAAGGGCGGCTAAGGCCCCAACACCGCGAAACAAAGCCTGAGCAGTCGATCCCACAAGATTCAGCACTCGTTCCCGCGTCTCCCAATCGGCGCTTCGCAGCATCTCCCACATCTCCCGCTTTTTTTCCAGAAACTATACTTTTGAGAAATGATTCTGGCGTATCAAATCCACCCCATTGGTAAGGCATACTCACCGCTGGCTGGCCAGGCTGCCACCACCCGCGAGCACCGCCGTGGGCAGAAATCGAGCGATCCGGTGTATGCACCATGATGCCCTTCGCATCCGGCCCGTGCCGCACGTGCCTATCTTCTGGCAGCCATTTCACTTGAGTATAACTATATGCCGTGGCAAGCGCTTGTTCGCGTGTCACTCGATGGACGCAACTCGCGAGTGGAAGTATCAAAATCAGCAAGCAAGCAAACAATCTCATAGCAGAGAAAATGCCTCCAGATAATCCATTGGCGAGTGCTAAAAAGCGATTGAGCAATTTCGAAAGAAAGGATTGAATCCGCCGCAGCGCGGAATACGCGATCTCCTCCGATGCAAGGCACCCTCAGATTTGAAAACGTCACCAAGCGCTTCGGTACGTTCACGGCGGTGGATCATCTGACTTTAGAGATCGAGCACGGCAAGACCTTCTCACTGCTGGGCCCATCTGGATGTGGCAAGACGACTTTGTTGCGGATGGCTGCTGGCTTTGAAAGACCCGATGAGGGTAGAGTTTTGCTAGACGGGCGAGACATCACCCACTTGCCACCCGAGCAGCGGCCACTCAATACCGTATTTCAAAACTACGCGCTTTTCCCTCACCTAAGCGTGAGAGACAACATCGGCTTTGGGCTGAAAATCGCGAAAATGCCTAAAGCCGAGATCGCCAGCGAAGTGGACCGCATGCTTGCCCTCGTCGATCTTACATCCCATGCAGACAAGATGCCCGCCAAGCTTTCCGGCGGGCAGAAACAACGCGTCGGCATCGCCCGCGCACTGGCAAACAAACCTCGAGTGCTTCTGCTGGACGAGCCACTTGCCGCGCTTGATCTAAAGCTCCGCCAACGCCTCCTCGTCGAGCTGGATGCCATCCATGATCAGGTGGGCATCACATTTCTTTACGTCACCCATGATCAAGGCGAGGCGATGTCGATTTCAGACACCATCGCTGTGATGAACAAAGGCCGGATTGAACAAATCGGCACACCTGCAGAGATTTATGAAACTCCGCGCAGCTCATTCGTGGCTGCGTTCATTGGTGACACGAATTTCCTCGAAGGGCGCATCACCGAGACTCTTGGCCCACGCTTCTCACGAGCAGAAATTCCGGGGCTGGGCAGCGTCACTCTAGACAATGATAAACCCGTCTCACTTGGCGACCGTATTCACCTTTCGTTGAGACCTGAGAAACTCATCCTCAGCCGTGGGCGCCAAGATTGTGGAGAATGGGAAAACACCGTTCCCGGCAAAGTGGAAGAAGTGATCTACTACGGCTCTCACACTCGCTATTGGGTGCGCTGCGGCGAGTATCGCATCTGCGCTGAGCAACAACACCGGACCTTCCAACTCGATGATGTGCCCATTCTCTGGGGCGATGAAGTCTGGCTGCGCTGGCATGCCAATGATGGATTTCTATTAGAACAATATCGCGAGGAAGATGAAGAATTACTTACTCTGCCAGAAGAGTAGTTTAAAAATTGTATATTTGCAGATAATTATACCTCGTGCTTTTCTGTAGATTCAAAAACTCCGCCACCCAATAGGCGGCCACCTTCATAAAATGCGCAGATTTGCCCGACCGCCACTGCGCGTTGTGGGCGTTGAAATTTCAGTGCAAGCCTGCCATCTGCCATTGGCTGTAACATCGCAGGTTCTGCCTTGGCACGGTAGCGTGGCTGAGCATCGATCATCCGCTTTCCATCTATTTGCTCATTGAGTAATGAAACAGAGCCAACGATACATTCTTGCACGTAGAGCCCTTGTGAATCGGGTGTATCCCAGCCCACGACGAGTTGATTCTTTATATGATTTTTACCAACAACTACATATGCCATGCCCGAGCGCGGCGATGCCACACCATGGCCCTTGCGCTGGCCAAGTGTATATAGATGCAGCCCATGATGGGTGCCTAAGATCTTGCCAGTGGAGTCGACGATTTCACCCGGACTATCATCTAAATAATGGCGCAGAAAATCTGTCATTTTCACCTGCCCGAGAAAACAAATCCCCTGGCTGTCCTTTTTCTCGGAAACCGGAAGATGGAAGCGCCTCGCCACGTCACGCACGTCTGGCTTAAGCATCTCCCCAGTTGGGAAAAGCGCGTGGGTGGCTTGACGATGGGTCATGAGAGAGAGGAAATAACTTTGGTCTTTGTTTGGGTCTGCCCCACGCAAAATAGCTGCCGTGCCATCCGCAAGTGAATGGCGGCGGGCATAGTGGCCAGTGCCTACTTTTTCAAATCCTTGGGCGAGGGCGTAGTCAAGAAACACTCCGAATTTCATCTCTCGATTGCACCAGACATCCGGATTCGGCGTGATGCCAGAGCGATAACCATCGATCAGATAGGCCACAATCCGCTCGCGATATGAATCAATGAGATCAATCACCCGCAACTCGATCCCCAAGGTCTTTGCCACGGCATGTGCATCTTCTATGTCTTGCTGCCACGGACAATCACCAGGGATGCCTTCATCATTGATCCAATTTTTCATATACCCGCCCGTTACCTCGTGGCCTTGCTCGACGAGCAGCGCCGCTGCCACCGCGCTATCGACTCCCCCTGAGAGACCTACCAAAACCTTCGCCATGCCAATAGTTTCGGATAGGCGATGAAATTTGAAATCTCTAATTTAAAAAACACCCTCTGACTTCTCGATTGACCGCACATACCCCAGCCGTGACGCTGCCGCCATGCACTCGATGACAGGATTTGGCCGCGGCACGGCAGCAGTGGAACCTTGGCAAGCGACGGTAGAAATCAGCGCGGTAAATCGCAAGCAAGCGGAAGTTGTGGTTCAAGTTCCGCGCGAGCTAGTCGAGCTTGAAGCCCGGATCCGCCAAGTTGTGCTAAGTATCATTTCGCGTGGCCGCATCCAAGTTTCCATCAATCTTGAACGCTCTTCTGGCCACGCCCCGCAGATCCGAGTTGACACCGCACTTGCTCAAGCATTCACCAAAGCTTTTGTCACTTTGGGGAAATCAGTCGGCCATGAGATTTTACCCACCGCTACCGATTATTTGCGCCAGCCAGGCATCATCGCCACAGGCAACGGCGAAATTGATATCGAATCTGCGTGGCTCGCCATCGCGCCTGCGCTCCACTCCGCTCTCGCCCAGCTCGCCGCCATGCGTGAATCTGAGGGCTCCCACTTGAAAATTGATTTCATTTCTCGCCTTGAGATTCTTGAGTCCTTCGCAGCCCGCATCGCCAGCGAGGCACCCGCCAGAATGGGCCGCCAGCGTGATTTATTGGCGAAGCGTCTGCGGGATGCGGAACTCGATCTTGATCTTCACGACGAGCGCGTGGCCAAGGAGATCGTCTTGTTTGCGGACCGTTGCGATGTGAGCGAAGAACTTACGCGGCTCGATTCTCACTTCGTAAAATTTCGCCAATACCTAGATGCAAGTGATGCACCGGGCCGCGCGTTGGATTTCCTTTGCCAAGAACTTTTCCGAGAGTTCAACACCATCGGTTCTAAGGCAAATGACGCATCCATTGCTCAGACCATCGTGGAGGCTAAGACTGAGCTGGAAAAGATCCGCGAACAGGCGCAAAACGTAGAGTGATGCACTATGAAACAGCGTCCCAAATTCCTACAAGATCACGGTCTTCCTTTGCGGCCTCCTCATACGAATCATCCATCGTGATAGCTTGTTTCAGGTGATTGCGTGCGCGCTTCGCCTCACCCAGCGTCCAGAGATAGCACGCCAAGTTATAGTGAAACACAGGCATTTCAAACAGCGTCTTCGGCCCCTGTAGGAGCTGATTACGCGCAGCAAGGGTATCTCCTGTTTCGTGCAAGCAATACGCCGCACGGAGAAAAAACTCTGGCTCATCAGCCGCTTTGAAACAGAGCAACCGTGCTGTTTCCGAGGCAGCATTCCAGGCACAGTGAGTCATTTCGGCAGCCAGCTTCACTTCCAATGTTTCGCGCTCAGCTTGATACTCCATGGGCATCGTTTGAAGCTCGTAAAGTGCCTCATCTGCGAGGCCAAGCTCAAGCCAACCAATCGCTGCCTGTAAGGTCCTTTTCGCTACCATCATTTGACTTTAAAAGCAATCTGCGTGCCCTTGCAAACATTCAGATCAAATAAGCGAGCTAAATACGGCGCAATTTCACGCCCCATAAAAGCTGCTTGTGATCGTAAAATGCGTTTCATAGATTCGCAGCATCATGGAAAACCACTCGTTCCCCAGTCAGAAAAAAGGTTTAAGCACAGGTGCGAAAATTGGCATTGGCTGCGGCAGCATTGCCCTGCTCGTCGTCATCGGGATGATCATCGCCGGTGTGATGCTCGGCGGAAAAGTCAAACAATTCGCAGAAGACGCCACCAAGGATCCCACCCGCACCACTGCCACCATGATGGTGAGCGCCAGCATGGGCAGCATAGAAATGGTCACTGAAGACGTTCCAAACAAGCGCTACACGGTCAAAGAGAAGAAAACCGGAGACCTCACCACGATTTATTGGAGTGAAAAATTGAAGTCCCCACAAGTCATCAGCGGAGACTTCACGGCCATCCCATCTGAGACAGAGGCACCCGCCGCGGCTAGCCCGGAAGAAGCTCCCGCGCCCTGAAATCACGTCCAG
>JAYULG010000466.1:0-6369 GCA_043763755.1 Akkermansiaceae bacterium
GGCTTTGCTCCGCCTTCATACCAGACTTTTCCGAAAAAAGCCTTCCAACCTGCTTCTGGGTGCGGATCGCGGATTTCGTAGCGCCGCGCACTACCATCCGCAGCGGCGGCAAAGAAATGTTCCCCCTTGGCATCCAGCACGGCGATGGCGGGTGCGATATCTAATTTTCCATTCCAACGAGTGACACCCGAGGTGCTATGGCGGATGGAAAGATCACCGCCCGTCCCGGTAAGGAATGTGCGGTTGCGCTGACTGGCTGCAAAGATGACTGGGCCTGCGGGAAGAGCGGGAAATTGTTGGGTTTCGCCGAAGAGGCGCTCCCCTGCTTCTTGCGGGCGGTAGAGGCTCCACTGTGATTGGCGGCCCGCTTCACTGGTCACCACGATCGAGACCCCACCGAAAAGGAAATCCATCTGGCGCAGGGGTGCACCTGGGAAGGGAATGAATGTCTGGCGTTTTGATACCCCGGTAGAATCTGCTAAATAATAATCCACCGCGCCATTGGCACATGCCACCATGACCATCGCACCATTTTGCGAAGCACGAATGAGGCGGGCCTCGGCACCGGGCTGAGGAGTGATTTCTATTTCCTCGAGCAATGAAAGTTTTCCTTTGCCCGCGAGGCTGCGCTTCATGGCGAGGCGGAGGATGGAAATAGTGGAAGCGGTAGCATCACCGCGCTTGGCCACGATCACTCGGCCCGCCCCGGAGTCGCCATAGCTAACCGCCGTCACGGGACCGCTGCCTTTCGTCAGTGTGAACCATGGCTCTAATGAAACAGATGGCTCGATAGTGGATTTCCCATCGGGGGTGAAATTTCTCGTATATTCGACGAGGAAAGATCCCACCCGCCCATCTTCCAGCCCGAGGGCGATGCGGTGATGCACGGCATCGTAGGAGGTTGCCGTGATCTTCAAGCCCTCCAGCCCCGGCACAGGCAGCTCCCGCCGCTGAGAGTCTTTTGTATTGATAAAAACGACTTTGTCACCGCCCGCGTAAAAAAACGGCATTTCCCCCCACTCATCTACTCCAAGAATGGCTGGCTGAGTGGCAGCGGAAATTTCCCCCGCAACACCTACTTTCGCATCCTTGAAAAGTGGCACCACTTCGATGCCGATGAAGTAAAATATTCCAAACACCGCGATGATCACACTCACGCCACCGAAGCGAATCAACCAGCCCATGAAGCGATCAAACCACAACGTAGCCCGCGAGACTTCAAAGCGTTTCGGGTTTGGGACGTGGCTTGGATCTAACATGAATAAATCGGATACGTGAGACGGCTCACTCGGTAGTGGCCGCCCTCGGAGCTGGGAGCAATTGCCATTTTGTGAGCCTTGCGCCGCATCGGTCGCACGGCCTTACTTGGTCAAAGTCCCCACGACCTCACTGGCGAGTTCTGCGGGCATCGGGAAGTAGCCTTCCTTCTCCACAATCGCTTGCCCATTGGTGCTGAGGATGAATTTTAGAAACTCCAAGCTCAGTGCCTCAAGCGGCTGGCCGGGCTTTTTGTTCACATAAACAATGAGAAACCGCGCCATTGGATAATCGCCGCTGAGCGCATTATCGTAGTTTGCTTCGTAGAATTTCCCATCGTCTCCAGAGATTGGCACCGCCCGCACGCCGGATGTTTTATAGCCGATGCCCGAGTAGCCCAAGGCGTAGAGATCGCCGCCGATGCCCTGCACCACGCCGGATGATCCGGGTTGCTCTTTCACGGTTGGTTTGAAATCGCCTTTGGCCAGTGCGTGCTCTTGGAAAAACCCGTAAGTGCCAGAAGCGGAATTACGCCCAAAGAGCGAGATTGCGCGGCCTTTCCACGAATCCAATCCGAGCTGACCCCACTCCGTGAGATCCTCGCCACCTTTCTTGCGAGTCTTGGAGAAAATGGCATCCACTTGTTTCATGGAGAATCCTTCCACTGGATTGTCTTTATGGGCAAAAACGGCGAGCGCATCGATCGCTACCTTTACTTCGGTGGGCTTGTAGCCGTGTTTTTTCTCAAATGCATCAATCTCTTCCGCCTTCATGGGGCGGCTCATCGGGCCGATTTGTGCCGTTCCTTCGATCAAGGCTGGTGGCGCAGTGGACGAGCCCTTGCCCTCGATCTGGATGTTCACATTTGGATAAGCTTTTTTAAATCCTTCAGCCCACAGCGTCATCAGATTATTGAGCGAGTCCGATCCGATGGAATTGAGATTCCCGGAAACACCACTCACCGCTGTGTAAGCGGGTAGAGCAGGATCAAGGTGTGACTTGTCCTCAGCGAGGGCTGGCAACACCCCGAGGAGGGCGGTGGTCAAATAAATAGCGGTCGATTTCATGAGTGTTTTTGTTAGAAGGGATACCCGTGCAGTGAGCAGATGCCAGCACATGTCATCCCATGCGAGACATCAAATGAGGCATTGTGACAGAATTGTCACAGAAAATTTAGGCACGGGACACCTTCTTTTAAAGGCTACCGCATGCGAGAGTATCCAGAGGCGAAGTCGTTTGCTGTCTCAGTCCGCTTACACGGTATCTAACCTCCTCAAAATTTTTGGGTAGAAACTTAAAACGATTTTCTAGTCGCGCGAATCAGACTTAACAACGATTTCTCTCCGTGTCCGGAGTGGTCAATCACACCAAATCCCGCACGACTACAATCCATAAGAACCAACATGAAACAGACATTATTTAGTGCCCTCCTCATTGCCGGCCTTTGCCTCTCGGGTGCGACCACGGCATCCGCAGCAGACAAGATCACCAAAGCGGAAGTCAATGCTGCCCAACAAGCGTGGTGTGATGCCCTCGTCGCAATCGGGAAAACTAGCACTGACGGTGGAGATGCAAAAGCACTGGCCACCAAAGTCCTCAGTGAAGCCTACGATTACGACAATGGAGAAGTGTTCTTCAAGCCGACACTCGCCTACGGAAAAAACACATTTCGTCCCACCAAGGCAGGCGCACTCGCTTACTTTGTGGGCGGTGATCCGAATTTCCCCGAGGACAAAGGGTTCGCCCTCACCCCATGGGTAAAGGCGCGCTACGATAACCTTGGCGATGGAGACGAGGGAATCCAAATCCACGGAGATATCGCGATCACCATGGGCAATGTGTGGGTCACGAAAAAAGACGGCACAGAAGTGATGGTGGATAAAACATTCGTCTTTAAAAAGGGCGAGGATGGGAAGCTCCGCCTCATCGTGCATGCATCGTCACTCCCCTTCGCACCTGAGAAGAAGTGATCTGAGTAGCCGCAACCATTTCGTCCACCGCCCGGCCCTCCATTAAGTGAGGGTGGGGCGGTGGACTTTTTGTTATATAGGCGAATCGCCTGAATAGCGCGTGATCCTCTAGTGGAATGCGGGCGAAATCTGTAGCGCAGCCCTCAGGAAGACACTAAGAAATCGCGCATCTGGTGACTCCACGGTGGTGCTTTTTGCACAAAAGCACTTTTTGTAAATGACACAGGTTCAACACTGGGCGAACCTCCTTTCCATCTGGTTACTTCCCTGTCACAATCACCTCCTTCTCAGCGTGCAATCCTACCTATCCACCTTGGTCACAGCCAGCGCTATTCTGGTTTCTACTGGCCTCACCGCGGCTGGCAGCCCTCAAATTGTCGCGACGCCATTATCACCCGTTCCTCCCAGTGGCCCTAGCGGGCTGCTTGTGGGAAAACTGGTTGGCAAGACTGATTTCGAGAAAGCATGGTCTGCCGCCACCCTCTACAAAAATGAAGCGCACCCAGTCATCCAACTATTCCAGCTCACCGGGCGCATCCAGCTCCAGTCTATCTACGGCGAGGCGGGCGGTGGGGATAGCTTCAACACCTCTGATTTCAAAGACTCCGGACAAGACGAAATTGTCTGGGGAAATGACTTAGAAGTGCGCCGTGCTCGGATTGGTTTCAAATCGAAATTCTTTCATGACTGGAAAATAGAAGCTGCTTTCAACGTTGATGTGGATGGTCATGATGGCGCTGGTGGTGACTCAACATTTTATAAGAACTTCCATGAAGGCGGCCTCACCTACGCGCCATCTGAGCAACTCAATATCGCAATCGGTAAGAAACAGGTGCGTTTCTCCCGCGATCAAGAAATTTCCTCCACGGAGATCGGCACCTTCGAGCGGAGTTTACTTTCTAACATACTCACTCCTGGCGAACTAACAGGCGCTTGGACCTACGGCAAAGGAATCGCCGGCGCTTGGCACTACGAGGCGGGCATCTTCTCAAACGCCCGGGTCGCAGAGTTTGCACAGCCCGGTGATGGTGGTGTGCTTGCCATCGGGAAAATTGGCTACGATCTAGCGGAACACGTTGGCCTCGAATCTTGCATCACCACATTTACCTATATGCATAACTCCGAGCCTGGCTATAAGGACGGGAAAATTGATCCGAATTTCTCATTCAGTAGCTCGCCACAATTCACGGATTCCATCGCACTGACGAATGACCTAACCGAGGGCCGCTTTGGTATGATCACCGAGCTAACGTATGGCTTCGGATTTACGGGTTCTGCAGACCAAGGTCTATCAAATCTTACTTCAATTGTACAATCTGATTTGTTAGGCATCACTCTTACTCCGAGCTTCTTCCTCACGGATAAGGTGCAAGCAGTTTACCGTTTCCAGTTAGTATCTGCAGCAGATCCAAACGGCATCCAAGTCCCCAGCCGCTACGATCGCCTTGCAGCGGGTGATGACGAAAAAGGAAATACATATATGGCCCATTATTTAGGCATAAACTACCTCATCTTCAGTCATAAGCTCAAACTCATGGGCGGCGTGGAATACTCTCAAATGGGCGGTGGCAGCTACGATGGCTATACGCTGCTCACAGGCCTTCGCATGAACTTCTGAGGCCGTTAGCCTCTAGCCCGTCCCGTGAATTGCACCATCGCGCTTGCCGCCGCCTATTCCCACCCCTAGCATCTGCCCGTGGCAGCCAAGGCAAAGATCATTCCTAAAAACAGCGGAAACTTCTATGCCATCGTCGGCAGTGACGATGGCCTAGTCCGAGAAAAAGCCCTGCTCCTATACAATGAACTCACGGGCGGAATCGATGATGGATTTACCCACGAGACTATCGATGGCATTGCAGATAACTCGGAATCCGCGTTCCTCATTTGCGCCTCCACCGTGCAAGCCATCCTCACGCTCCCCATGTTTGGCGGCGATAAGGTGGTATGGTTACGCAATGTAAACTTCCTCGCAGATAACGTCACAGGCCGCTCCCAGCGCACTGAAGCTGGCGTGGAAAATCTTCGCGCCACCCTCGCACGCGGCATCCCGAATGGCGTGAAATTTCTCATCACTGCCCAAGGCGTGGATAAGCGCCGCGCGTTTTGGAAATTCATTGAAAAAGCCGCCACCATCCAAGCCTACGACCGCATCGATACCAGCCGCGATGATTGGCAAGACCAAGTCGCCTCGCTCGTGTCCGCCGGCGCACGCAAGCTTGGCCTCACCTTCGAGCGAGATGCACTTGCACTCTTCGTCATGCTCGCCGGTGAGCAATCGCAACAAATCTCCAACGAACTCGAAAAGCTCGATCTCTACCTCGGCCCTGAGCGCCGCGAGATCACAGAAGAGGACGTCCGCCTGCTCGTCCCCCTCAGCCGTGCTGCGATTGTTTTTGAAATTGGAAAAGCCATTCAGCTTGGCAATGCCTCACGCGCCATCCAGCTCATCGATCAACAATTGGAAGCAGATGAGTCCGCCATCGGCATCATGCGTGCCTCCATAATCGGAGTGGTGAGAAACCTCTACATGGCCAAGCTGATCATCGAGAAATTTAAGGTTTCCACCGCAAACTACAGCGCATTCTCCGGTGGGCTGAATCGCCTTGCAGAAGCAGATCGCGCGTGGCTTCCCCAGAAAAAAGATGGCTCTGGAGTGAATGTCTTCCCTATCTTTCTCGCCGCAGAGAACTCAAAAAACTTCGATCTCAGCGGCCTCCAACATGTGATGGAAGCCACTCTCAAGGCAGATCAAGCACTCGTCACCACAGGCCTCGATCATCGCTTAGTTTTGCATCGCCTAATTGTAGAAATCGCAGCCGCGCGAAAGGCTCACCCAGCGCGGCGGCCCTGACTGCTGAGGCAGCATCACTTTGATTGCATCGAGTCACCGCTAGGATTTTACAACGGTAGTTTTGTGCAAACACTCTGTAATGAGTCCAATGACCTCGCTTGGGAGATTAAATCTGCGTAGCGGTTTTTGTTGCCGTGAACCCTGATTACAGAGCAACGCAACTCAAATTTGGAGAAACGCTCCTTCTTCACAAAGAAAGCGCCGTCCCTTGTAAACAAAAGCGCTTTGTTCGGCTTTTATATCTCACTGTTCGCAACTTGAAGTAACCCGTCTAGAAGGTCCAAGCGGCCT
>JAYULG010000467.1:0-6362 GCA_043763755.1 Akkermansiaceae bacterium
ACCTCTGCACCGATGACAATTTCTCCATGGTGAAATGTAATCACATCAGTAGCCCCTTCAATGTCCATGAAATCTTGGTGCACCTTTGCGCTGGTGACATCGTCCACGAGTGCGACTTCGAGAGTTGCAAGATGGTGAAGCGGTGAATCCGCGTCTGCTGCATTTTCGAGGGCGAGTGAAGCTGCTAGAAGTGCAACGCTTTCCAGAGCAGTCAGCCAGCTTTCCGGGATATCTGTAGCTTCTTGGTTATTACCAATGATAACTTCGAGTGACATAGTATCAGATCGTTTCGCAGACGCGTCAGGCACGCTTCGGCATGGGGATCACTCGGCCACCTGTGGTGATATCATTGCGTTCTATATTTGAAACGCGCTTGCCAGCACTGAAATCGTCCTTCGGGTAATCGATGCGGCTATGGAGCATACTGCGCAGAGTTGCAGAAAAACTTTCTTTTACGAGGGCAAGCTCCCGCAAAGTGAGCGGGCAATCGTCTAACTGGCCGTCGGTGATTTTCGTCCGCACGATGTCATCGACGAGTGCGCGGATTTTCGAAGGGGTAGGTTTTTGCAGAGACCGAGACGCACTTTCAATGCTGTCTGCAAGGGCGATGATGCCACTCTCGCGGGTGCTAGGGCGATTTCCCGGATAGCGGAAATTTTTTTCCTGCACCATCGGCAGGTCTTCAGGGTTCTCAATGCGCTTATCCACTTTCTCAAGCTCACTTCGCTTTTGATCTTGGGCTCTCCGGTAGAAGTAATAAACCAGCGAGTCCCCGTGATGCTCTTGGATCACATCAATGATCCGAGGGTTGAGATTATTTTTAACCGCGAGATCAATTCCATCTTTGACGTGCGCGATGATGATCAGCGCACTCATCGTGGGAGTGAGAGTATCATGAGGATTTTCTTCGCCGTCATGTTGGTTCTCGATGAAGTAGCCGGGTTTCTTGAGCTTACCCACATCGTGGAAATACGAGCAAACGCGGCACATCGGGGCGTTTGCTTGGATTTTCTCGGCGGCGGCCTCGGATAATGCTGCTACCACAAGACTGTGATGAAACGTGCCTGGAGCTTCGAGCTGCATTTGGCGCAGTAGCTTGTGGTTCAGGTCACTCAGCTCCAGCCAACTGATGTCCGTCGTGAGGTGGAAAAATCCTTCAAAAATCGGAAGTAGGCCGCTAATGATCAGCGCGGTAACCATGGCTGTGCCTACCGCTGCGCCCGAGCCGATGCCGAGAAGCTGTAGATGGCTGATGGAATCCGGGCCGAAAATAGAACCGACATCTAGCCGACCCAGTATAATGCCAAGGAGCAGCGTGATGAGGCCCACATAGATTCCAGTGCGGAGCAGTTGGCTACGTTTGCGGACCTGATTTGTCATGAGCACACAACTGATCCCGCTGACCATGCTCAGCATCATAAAAGGAAGCACCTCCGCTTGCGGCACCAGTAGGCAACCAATGAGCGTGACATAAATGGCTGAAAACGCACCGACCGCTCTGCCCAGCAATACGCCGTGCAACATCGGCACAAGTGCAAGTGGCACGAAGAAAAACCTGAAATCTTCAGGGATGGTTCCCAGATCTGTCAGCCCCATGATGAGCCGGACGATCATCAGATGCACACTCACGCCGCCTAACACTAATAGCACCCGGCTATTGCGCCGACACGAAGATTGCAAGCTGACCTGAAACATCACAATTGCGGTCACAGCGATGATGAAACCATAGAGCGCACCCTTGATCGGGTCTGCCGAGAAGGCCGTATCCGCAGAAGCGCGGAGGACGAGCACACCGGTGCCGACTGCAAAGGTGGCGTAGAGCGAAATTTTAAGCGCAAGGCTATCCTCAAGTGCTTGGACGACAGCATTTTCGCTATGCACTCGGCGTTTTCTCCCGGAAGAAAGTCCGAGCTGGGTCAGTCTCCAGCGTTTGATAGCGTCCAAAAATCCCACAGCAGTGATTGAGTCGGTTTGATGGGCAGATTCCGTGAGTCGGACCCCTGCGGGGCGAGAACTTATGAGAATTTTCGGGCTTTGGCAATCGGCAAATCACCTCCGGAAAAGCGGCGGTATTACACTCCGCCCAGATGTAAAAAAGGAGCTACGGTCGTCTATGCCTCGTTTACCCACCGCCCAAGGTTAGGACGATGGGTTGGGAAGTAGCGACATTAATTTCGCGCCCTAGTTACTTCGCAGCGCGGAGGGCTTCTTCCTTGGCTTTGGCCTTGGCGATGACGTCGTCTGAGACATTTTTCGGGCAAGGGGCGTAGTGGCTGAACTCCATGGAGAACTGGCCGCGGCCGGAGGTCATGGTGCGGAGATCGCCAATGTAGCCGAACATGGCGCTGAGCGGGGCCTCGGCCTTGACGCGGACTCCACCGGGGGTTGGCTCTTGGCCTTGGATCATGCCGCGGCGGCGGTTGAGGTCTCCGATGACATCACCAACTTTTTCATCCGGGGTGAAGACATCGAGCTTCATCATCGGCTCGAGGATTTGTGGGGCGCACTTCACCATGGTCTGGCGGTAGGCAGCCTTGGCAGCAATTTCGAAGGCGATGTTGCTGGAGTCCACGGCGTGGAAGCCACCTTCATTGAGCGTCACTTTGAAATCGAGGCATGGATAGCCGGCAAGCGGGCCTTTATGGATGGAGGTTTTGAAACCTTTTTCCACGGCGGGAATGAATTCTTTAGGAATGCTGCCGCCAACGACTTTGGACTCGAAGATGAAGCCGGTGCCTGCTTCGCCGGGTTCGATGGTGTAGTCGATTTTGGCAAATTGGCCGGAGCCGCCGGATTGCTTTTTGTGGGTGTAGCTGTCGTTGACGGGCTTGGTGATGGTTTCGCGATAGGCAACCTGCGGTGCGCCAACGGTGACCTCGACCTTGTGGGTGCGCTTGAGGATATCAATTTTGATATCGAGGTGAAGCTCGCCCATGCCCTTGAGGATCATTTCGTTGGTTTCATCATCGGTCTCGACGCGGAACGAGGGATCTTCTTGGATCATTTTGCCAATGGCGTTGGCAAGCTTTTCAGCATTGGTCTTGTCCTTGGCAGCGACGGCGATGGAAATGACAGGGTCTGGGAAAACCATTGGCTCAAGGGTCGCCGGGTTCTTCTCATCGCAAAGAGTGTGGCCAGTCTGGACGTTTTTCATGCCGACGATGGCGACAATGTCACCGGCTTGGGCGGAATCGATCTCCTTGCGGTCGTCGGCATGCATTTCCACCATGCGGCTGATGCGTTCGGTCTTGCCGGTGAATGAATTGAGGACGGTGTCGCCCTTTTTGATGGTGCCGGAGTAGATGCGAGTGAATGTGAGGGCGCCGAATTTGTCATCCATGATCTTGAAAGCAAGACCGCGGAACGGGGCTTTGGGATCAATGATGGCAAACTTGCCGGTCTCCTTGCCTTCTGCATCCACCTCGGGGAGTGGCTTGACGTCGAGCGGGTTTGGCAAGTAATCGACGACGGCATCGAGCACCAATTGGAGGCCTTTGTTTTTAAATGATGAGCCACAGTAGGTTGGGAAAAACGCGAGATCGACAGTGCCCTTGCGGATGCATTTTTTGACGTCTTCGATGCTGGGTTCGGTGCCTTCGAGGTAGGCTTCCATGATCGCATCGTCTTGTTCGACGGCGGTTTCGATGAGTTGGGCACGAAATTCCTTGGCTTTGTCCACCATGTCGGCGGGGACCTCCTCGATCGTGAAGTTTTCCGGCTGGCCGGATTCATCCCAAATGTGGGCCTTCATCGTCAAAAGATCGACGACACCTACGAACTCGCTTTCGGTTCCGATCGGTAGAACCATAACCAGCGGATGGGCACCGAGGATTTTTTTCACCTGCGCGATGACGCGGTAGAAATCGGCACCGATGCGGTCGAGCTTATTGACGTAAATCACGCGTGAGACACCTGAATCGTTGGCGTAGCGCCAGTTAGTTTCGGATTGTGGCTCAACGCCCCCGGATCCGCAAAACACGCCGACACCACCGTCGAGGACTTTGAGGGAGCGGTAAACTTCGATGGTGAAATCGACGTGGCCTGGGGTATCGATGATGTTGAACTGATGCTCTTTCCAGAAGCAGGTGGTAGCAGCGGATTGGATGGTGATGCCGCGCTCAGCTTCTTGGTCCATGAAGTCCATGGTGGATGCGCCGTCATGCACTTCGCCAATTTTGTGAATTTTGCCGGTAAGCTTGAGAATGCGTTCGGTCGTGGTGGTTTTGCCGGCATCGACGTGGGCGAAAATGCCAATGTTGCGGTATTTGCTGAGGTCCTTCATATCGGATGGTTGCGTCTGGTTGGCGGGCGACAGATTCGCGCCGGGGGCAGATTCCTAGTCGGCAGCACGAGTTTGGCAATCCTAGAGTCGGCATTGGCAGGATATTTCACCCAGTTCTCTATCTTGGATGTGGAAATAATCCGAGAGATGCAGAGGAGACGAGGCAAATCCATAACAAGAGGAGAAATTTTATGGCTTATCCTTGCAAAGTTTCACTCAGGCGGATAACGCTTCCGCCGCATCCGCAAAAAATGGTCCCGTGGTCCAATGGATAGGACGATGGCCTCCGAAGCCGTAGGTAGTGGTTCGATTCCACTCGGGACCACCATGCGGGATGCAGCACAGCCACATTTGAAATTTTCGGGGTGTGCGGCCAAGGATTTACGAACGATTTCAGTCAATGAGCGTTCTTTTCATCTGTATGAGTTCCTCTGCCTAGTATTGCGCACAAAAAGTGTATCCGAGCGCGTAATAACAATAGCGAAATCTAACCGAAGTAGCCGCAGCTCAAAAAATGGCTTGTTGAATGTAGAAAGGTCATCTAACAACCGCGCACTTTATATGAAACCATCTGCACGTAATATCCTGTTCGCTATTCTGTGTCTCTCGGTCCTCGCACCGAGCGCTCCCACTGCCCATGCTAAACCTGCTAAAGTCAGCCTCGCAAAATCGAAGACTGGCAAGCCACCCACGGCGGCCTCTCTGATAGGTGACATGCAGAAATCACTCGCCCATATTGTAAAAAACAGTAAAGGAAAAATCTCTTCAAAATCTGCGACGACCCGGCCTTATTGGTCATCATTGCAAAGTATATCCGCAGGGCTTGGCGACATGAGTGCTGGAGTCACTGCCAAAGATAAGCGGATGCTCACTGGCTTAAATACCCTTGCTCGCACTACTCCAGAACTGACGGCATCATGGGGTGTGCTTGAGAAAAAATATCCTAATCCGGCAGTCAGCCAAGGAATGAAAGCATTTTTTAATTCCTATAACTTATATACAAAAAACTACGGTCCTGCGGCTGCCCGTCGGGCGAAAGGTGGAACGATCAGCACCGTAGAAAAGGCAAAGCTCAACGAATTCCGCGCCGCTGCGGGTGGTAAGCGTGCCCAGTTACAAAGTCTGCGGGCGAGCGCAAAGCCAGATTCTCAGCCGCTTCGCATGATTGCGGATCTCATTTATCTACTCGATGCACTCGACCGCCTCACGGGCGATGACTTGAACATTTACTGTGATTACATCTACTACTACGATGAATTTAACAGCTATGCATACGGATATGGATCGATTATCGAAGTATGGTATCCAGAATTCTACGTTTCTTGGTCCCCTTTTGGGCAACAATCCTACGAATGGACTACATCTTTTTACACCGAGTCTGAGACTTATTATAGCTCGTGGGATTATACTAGCATCGAAATTACTGATTACGATAGCTATTATGAAGAGGTATCTCTGGTGACTGAGCAAGTTAGCGTGGAAGATATTGAAATGAGCGAATCCTATACTGAGTCCTACTCGGAAGAAGTTGCTACTGAAGTAACCGTAGAAGAGACGAGTCTTGTAAACGAGAACGTCGAGGTGAGTGAAGATGCAAGCGGCACTTTCTCAGATCCCTACGCAGATCAGAACGACGATGAATCAGGCGCGGAGGACGAAACTACCGAAGACCCCGCGACTGAAGAAACGGATGAAGAACCCAGCCCCGCCGAAGACGATAGCTCAGCAGACGATAGCTCAGCAGACGATAGTTCAGCAGACGATAGTGCAGATGAAGCGAGTGCTGAGGAAGAAAGCACGGAAGATTATGGTGCTGAGGATGACAGTGGCGGTAACGACGGCGGCGGTGATTCTGAGGAATGATTTCAACTCACCACGCCCGTGAGGCACCATGAAGAACGATCCAAATGGTGTCTCGCGGCTATTTATTGAAGCGAATAGGCAATCACCGCTTGCACTGCGCATCTCTGAGCAACCACTCCCAGGGTGATTGGCTGGCTAAGGGCAGTGCGGTGGGGTTTTGGTGAGTAGGCGGAGGGCTTCGGCGCGGTGCTGGGTGTAGTGGTCGAAGGCGGCGTTG
>JAYULG010000468.1:0-6360 GCA_043763755.1 Akkermansiaceae bacterium
CCGTTGGCCATGCAGCCGGAGAGTTCCGGGATTTCGACGAGGGAGACCTGATCTTTCTTTCTCCGGTAGATGATGGGAATAAAGCGCGTGGGAAAAGCCACCGAATTTGAAGTGATTAAACAGTAGTAGAAAGACTTTTGCCGTAGAAGCGTTCAAGAAAAATACGGCGCCGTTCGGCCTGTGGGAGGTTTTGTGAAATACCGGACCAGACTAGCGAACGGGCGGTGGCATTCATGCTGCAAGCGATGGCCATGCGCTCGGCGCCAGATTTTTCCATCATTTTCCGGAATAGATAATCGTTGAGTTCGGGAGGGATGTCCGCTACTGAGAAATCTGTGTTAGCATATCTGTCAGGTTCAATCTTCGAGATCATGCTTGTAGGTAGTTGAGAACGGCTCCGGTAGCGAGGAGATTTTCGACATCGGAGAGCTGCCGCTCACTCTCGGAATCCCTTGCCCAGTCGAGCTTCGAGAGGATATGGTCTTCCTTGCTGACGATCCAGAGGAAGGAACCTTGGATCTTGATTCGCTGGCGGCGCTTAAACTCGACAAGTCGGTAGTATTCACGTTTGCGAATCATGAAATCTATTTAATCAGGCTCTCATTGTGGATGACATTGAAGTAGGACTGGCGGAAAACCGCTTCACGGGCAGCCTCGGGACTGAAATAGAACTCGTCACCGAAGATCTTAGGAAATGTTTCGAGGTCTTTGAGAACCAAGGCGAGAACGATGTCGATGTCGCGGGTCATCCGGGGCTGGGCGTAGTGATAAAGGGCCATAGACCCGGTGAGCATCAGGTGTAACAACGCAAGAGATATGAGAAAAAGTCGCAGACAACTGAGAAATTTCGCCGGACGAGGGGTTTGATGGCTGTCTGCGGGGCACATGCAAAATGCTTGGTTGGGATAAGCTAAGCACGCGGGTGGCCGGGAGATCACCAGAAGCCTCGCGGGCACTCTTGTGATCGCAGGCGGGTTTTGAAGTTACCGATGCAGCCGCACTCTGAGCAGCGATCATCACTGACTCGGTAGTATTGGCAGGGGGCTCGGCAGATAGCTAGGCGGCGAGCGATCTCGATGTCATCTAGCGGGACGGTGCCTGAGAGGTGGGCGGTGATCTCGGAGATGGCAGCGCTGCCTAGGGATGCGGCCATGGTCCAAATTGATGGCAGTGGCGGCTCGTCAATGACTGGCAGCGGGAGCGGCGCGGCGGGGGGGCGGTAAATGGCGCGCAGCTCCGCGAGGGCTTCTGGGGAGATTTCTAGCGAGTCGCCATCAAGGGTGCCGCGTGAAATTACGTCTTCAAAATAGCCGCTTGGGCGATCCTTGGCTTGCTCGGTGATTTTAGAGATGCGTAGTTTCATGGCGCGGCTGGCAGCCAGGTGAGGTCGGGGTAGCCATTAGGTTGATTATTATCGGGATCACTACGGTCCGGATTATATCCGGCGACACATGACCACTTCAAGATACTCACAAATATTATGCCATTGGAGGCGGGTGGCAGCACTTCCACGGGATCAGAGAAAATGCTCTGAAATCTAAGGTCTCTACGGCCTTTTGCCGGGTCTGGGAAGCAGGGATTGCCTGTGGCTATCCACTCGTATGTCTCAGTGTCACTTATGGTGGTGGATCCTACTATCGGAGGGCTAGCACTCGCATCAGCGTAGATTCTGGTTTCCCTCCTGATCCAGATTTTGAGATAACAAGTTCCGGTCGGTAGATGGCGAATGCGGTATTTTAATTTCCTGTCGTCTTTGCTGTATCCTAGCTCATTTGCTGGAGCCTCTCCGTCTGGGCTTTTTTTACCCCACGATTTATAAGCCCATGCCTCGCCTCGCCATTGGTCGGGCAAAAAGGGCGGATTAGGGTCCCCCAAATATTCGGTATCCCAAGGTGGGTATGCAGCAAAGCTGAGGGGGCACTCTAGTCTTACCATTGATTGTGTATACGAGTCGGGCGTGTTGGCCGGGATGGATCTCGTGAAAATAGGTTCGGTCGTTCCGCATGAACCTGATCCAGATCCAGACGAGTAAACCCTATTCCCGGCGCTATCGTAGCTCCATGCGGATGATGTTGTTTGGCCTTCACTGTTTGTACTCGAAAAATTACCAGACCCAGAATAAACAGACGTATTGATGCAGTCTGCACTAGTGCTGCTCGTCAGCGTGCGGGTATCTGATAATGAGCATCCGTCATCCGAAGAGTTGACGGAGCGCGTCTCAGTCAGTCCAGGCCCCGAGCACGATGTCTTAATGGTGCATACCCCAGCTACATCTGTATAGGTCCTGGTTAAAATTTTCCCATAGCTGGCGTTATTGAAAATCTGATCGCCCGTCACGCAAGACCGGCACTTTGCACTCGAGGTAATCGATTCGAGGATCGGTGCATCCCAATGAGGACCCAGACATTCATGGCAGCAGGTAGCATTCATAAAAAGGTGATCTGAAAAAATGGCGCCACTGTTGTATTATATTCGCGGCAGATCAGCGCTGGGATCGGCCCGTAGCGATGATTGTAAGCAGTGATCACAGCACCGCTACCGCCGCCAGTGACGCTGTATTGGCCGATGAGTTGATAATAAATTTCATCGGTGTTCGCTGGCACGTCTGCGCCCTTTTCCACGGCCACTGAAAGGACTAGGCCGGTGGTCGCATTGATGGTCATTTTCGCATAAATCTTTCCCTCAGAATCCGCGATGGTAAAAGTTTTTTTGCCGGTGGCGAATCCGGGGGGTTCCTGGCTGGCGATCAGCGAGGTGAGCACATCGAGTTTATTGTCCCCAGGAGTGCCGCTGGCTACCAGGGCGAAGGGAGATTGTGGCGGCGCGACTGCCCCGCCACCTGTAATGGTCTCTGGGGAGTCATAGGGGCCTGCGGTATCGCCATTGGCGGAGATGCCTTGCTCACTACCGAGCTTATCGCCCGTGCGCTCTTGGGTGGTGTATTCATTGTTTTCGCGCTTGTTGAGGAGCCGCAGAAATTCCAGAAAATCCTGCACTGAATACTCCGGATTTGGGCCGAAGCTGACGGTAGTTTGGCACGTCTCTAGATCCCACGAGACGTGATGCACCGGCGCGCCCATCGTGGCCCACTCTGTGTTACCTGATCCGGTGAGATGCAGGTTCCTGCCGTGAAATGGAGAGAGGGTGATTTCTTCGCCCTCGAGGGTGATTTGGCCCTCGAAGGAGCACCCATTTTGGAGCGTTTGGTAAAAGGCTTGGGCGATGCCTACGGGCACGCTCTCAGCGGCGGTGTAAGAGCTTAGCCCTTGATAGATCTTGGTGACGGCGTTGGTGCATACAACCGTTAAAGATCGCGGGATAGATTCGATTTTTTTCTTGTCCGTTTCGCTAGCAGCGCTTCCGGCCTTCACCTTCATTTCAATGAGCACTTTACCCACTTTTTTTTGCATCCATTCCGTCACGTTGCCCTTCACGAGTTCGCGCGGTAAATCACCGCGCGTATTGCCAGGCAGGCGCGGCAATTTAGGGTCGATTGGTATCGGCGCGCCGGCGGCATCCGTGATGACGGCCGTGGTCCACTCGGTGATGTCGATGTGTGCATCTGGCACGTCTTTAATCGTCGGAAATTTTATCTTGAGATAATCTTTTGCGCCCGATGTGCCCGTCGGCAAATTGCGCGTTTCGATCTGCTGTTTTTGGATGGGTGCCTTGATGCCCGCCAACTCCACGGTGGTCACTAGGATACCGAGGCCGGCGGGGGCCAGCTTGGTGGCTTGGCTCACACCGGGAAATTGATCGATGGCCATCGTGCGGTATACCTCATCGCCGATCAAGCCGGAGGTGAGGTATACGATGCGCACTCCGGCTGGGAGCCGATCTTGAGTCTTCGTGACAGAGATGCTAGAGCAAGCAGTGATGGAGATGGAAGTGGAAGCAGCACTCGCACGCGGCGTGACGTGGAATGTAGGGGGTGAGGTGGTGTGATCCAGCCAGGGAATCCAATCTGGGTAATACTTTAGGCAATCCCGTATCACTGCTGCGCATGACATGCCGTTGGCTTTGCTGGGCCACAGCAACATGCCTGTCGGTATGTTTCCGATGATAAGGGAAATGCTATTCGCCAGAGCGAAGGATAGGGCCGCGGAAATTTGTTGTCCCACGTTGATCCTTACGCCGGCGGAGGACATGCCAAGGATCACGGTAGGGCTGTAGGCGATGATGGGGAGATTCGCGGCGAGCCGTATGGCCCATGGCTCTTGGTAGGTGAGCTGCTCGAGATCTGTCCACGCATCCTCTACTAGGTAATCATGCCCCTCGGTGGCAGCACTGCCACTCTTGGGGATCTGCCTCACCCTGCCGATGAAGTATGGCGTACCATCCCGCTTGATCGTCACGGTCGAGTTATAGGGAAACTTCTCTAGGCCATCGAAATTTTGGTTGCAGGCCAGCCGCACGCTGCTTGCGCGGCCACTGCAGAACTCTCCGCCTGCCACGGTGATGCCGAGGCTCTCGGGTGTTTGATTATTGATGGTCCAGACACTCATTTTCCGCGTCCTCTTTGTTTCAGAATGTTAATCTCTGCTTGGGCCGCTGCGATCTGGGACCGCACGCCCGTTAAAGAGCTGTTCGTGGAAGCTCCTAGCTGAGTAAGGAGATCTGCGATGGTGGAGAGTTCTTTTACCGTTCCACCATCTTGCAGTGCTACGGATGCTTTTTCTACCGCGGCGCGAAATTTCTCGGTGATATTATCCGGGAGCATTTTTTCCACATCACGCCCCACCTTGCCTGCGGATCTTCGATCTGCTTCTGCGTCACTAGCCTCCTTAGATGCCTTGTTCTCGGTGGCTTTTTCGCGTGAAGCATTCATACTTGGACGTTCTTTCGCCTTCTGCTCGCGCTCGATTCTTGTGTTTTTTTGGGCCGTCAGATCGGAAACTTTCCCTTGCGTGCGGGTATCAATGGCTGCCTTTTCGAGTGGCGCGAGTTCTGATTCATTCCGCAATTTATGGTCCTGATTGCTAGCCTCGTTGGTTGCCTGGGTCACTACCTCTTGGGCCGTGGTGATTTGTTCTGCAGTAGCGCCGCCATCTTCTTGCAGCTTTTTGAGTTCCTGCTGTAGTTTTTCGGCGAGATTTTGCTTTTCAATCGCCATGGTTTTTTCGAGTCCGAGCTCATAGTCCACGCGGGCCTTGGCTTGGATGCCATCGTCCACGGCGCGCTTTACCCGCACATCTTCCGGCGCGGCTCCATCACGGATGGCGGCTGCGTCTTGGTTATCGCGCTTAGCCGCGTTTAGCGCATCCTCCGCCGCCACTACTTTCTTGGTGTGGGCGAGCTTATCGATCAGTCCTTGTAATGCCTCAGCCTGCCGTTCGTATTGCTCCGTAATTTCATCCGTCAGCACGGCCGCTGCGAAGTTTTCTTGGGCTGCGGTAAGATCATTCTTGAGCTGCACTGCTCTGGCTTCCGATTCATTTGCGGCGATGATGGATGTGGTCATTTCATCAAACGCCCTCTTAACCTGAGGCAGCAAAGACCCAGCAAGAGCACCTACCGCAGCGCCGAATGGCCCACCTACCGCGAAGCCTTGAGCGGCTCCGGCGAGTGCTCCGCTGGCTGAGTCGATCCCACTCGCGATGTTTTCCAACGTCCGCGAGAATTCCGGGTCTGACTCCGCAAATTTTTGAGATGCCGCTTGCACTTCCCGGCCGATTTGGGCGAGCCCATTCGCGATTTGGTTCGCCACTTGTGCCCGTTCTAGGTTGACGAGTTTGTCTAGCTTGCCTGCTGATTGCCCTGCGTTGCCGCCCACAGCGGCCACTTGCTCGGTGAGAGGTCCGAGCTCAGCTCGGACTTCTTCAATACCGTTCCTGATATCTCCGGTGGACTCGGTGAGAACTTCCGCATTTTTGGTAATTTCCTGTAGGCGCTCTGGCACACCATCCAGCATTCCGCCCATGCCTGTGTTACTCGCCGCATTCTCTGCCGCAGTTTGCACCTTGGTGATCTCCGCCGCCGCCTGATCTCCGCCCGTAGCGGCGATTTTAATTTCGATGTTTTTACCTTCTGCCATAAAAAAATTAACTATCGAACGGGTGGCGAAATCGCAGCCCTTGCGAAGCGGGAGGTGGGCAGGAAGTCCGGCCCCCAAGTGGTGAGATCCTCGGAAAATTGTAACGTCACTTTAATCTCGCTCCACAGCGATGGGATGCGCAGGCCCTCGCTCATACCAGATGGTACGCCTGCCGTATTGATGGCACGCACGGTCACGACGCACTCGTCGTAGGGTATCAGGATTCGCGCTTCATTCGTGGTCACTGAGGCGATTCTCTCCGTGCCCAGAAATACCTCATACACCGTTACCGAGGGCTCAGGATTTTTATCCCATCCCACAAGCAT
>JAYULG010000469.1:0-6355 GCA_043763755.1 Akkermansiaceae bacterium
TTCTCCACTGGGAAGCGGAAGTGGCGATCGATATTGTAATCAAACAAGACGTTCTCCCATTTCACTCCGCTGCCTACGTTGTGGATTACCCAATTTTCATCTTTGCCGCCCGTAGGACCGGGAACGACGATCCCAGTGTGTTTTTCGCCATTTGCGAGTGCCCAAATAATAATGTCACCCGGCTTGAAATCACTCGCGTTGCGAGAAGTAGGCAGTGTTTTGCCATGGCGTTCAAAATAGCGCTGGAGATTTGCCACGCGGCGGTGGTCGATGTTCCGATCAGGCGCGGAGGCTCCGAAGATTCCTGGATACGCTCTGAAATTCTCAGCCATGTCCTCATGGATTTTTACCTGAAGGTCGATGCCTAGCTTGCGGAAGCAACGCACTAAAACATCTGCCGCTACGCCTTTGTTCGACGGGATATCACCATTTGGATAAGGGATTTTGTAGTATGAAGGGTCAAAGCTGATGGCCTCGCCGGAGTGCGCGAGGGCGATTCCGGCAAGTTTATCTCCGAAGTGAGACGATTGCTCGAGGGATACGATCAAACGCGCTGCTTGTTCGCCAGACGCGCCTACTTGCGTCGCCTTGATGAATGGGATTAGGGGGCCGCCGAACCAAAAACCCATGCCAAGCGCGATAGCCACAATGACCCAACCCCCGAAAAAATTCTTCTTTTTCGGTTTTTGAGGGCGAGGGCCAATATACTCGATCGTGCTGTAAAATCCTGATTGTGAACGCGCCATAGCAATTGATCTACAAGTGGCGTAACAAAAATAATCGAGGTTGGCGATGATTTTTTAAAATTTCCGCGATTATCACGATTGATTGACTGAATCCCTGAAAGCGCCCAAGACTATACGCTCCTGAGTGAGCTTGTTATGAGCCACCTTCCGTTCAAATTTTCCTCAAAGTGCCGGATGAATCTCCAAAGCGTTTTTCATTCACGCCAAATTCTTCGAGCATCCGCATGTAGAGGTTTGCCATGGGCACATTTTCCCCGAGATCGACGTGGCGACCCGGAGTGAAAGCACCTCCTGCATGCCCTGCGACGACGATAGGAAGATCATCGTGGTTATGGCGATCTCCATCTGAGATACAGCCGCCATAGACGATCATGGAATTGTGCAGCAGAGATTTGCCATCCACATCCTCGGTGGTTTTGAGCTTATCGAGGAAGTAGGCAAGCTGCTTCATGTAAAAGAGATCGATTTTGGCGATCTTCTCCATGTTATCTTTATTCTTTTGGTGGTGAGAAATATTGTGGTGGCCCTCAGAAACACCGATGGATTGGAAGTCTCTGTTTGAACCATCGTGCGCCATCAGGAAGGAAGAAACGCGAGTGGAGTCCGTTTTGAAAGCGAGCACCATCATATCGAGCATGAGCTGGAGGTGTTCTTCGTAGGAATCTGGAGTGCCTTCAGGAGCAGGTGCGCCGGGGTCTTTGGGAATGCCCATGGCCTCGGCTTTTTCGATTTGACGCTCGATTTCACGCACGCCAGTAAGGTATTCATCCAGCTTATGTCGATCGCTGCGGCCGAGGTATTTTTGCAAGGCCTTGGCATCTTGGGAGACGAAATCGAGTACGGATTTTTTAGACGCATAGCGCTGGCCTAGATTTGAGGCGCGCTCTTTTGCATCGCCCGCGCCGAAGAGCCGCTCAAAGACCGAGCGCGGATTGGATTCGGGAGTCATCGGCTGATCTTCGGAGCGCCATGATAGATTGAACTGATAAGCGCATGAGTAGCCGGAATCGCAATTGCCGGATTTGCGCACACCATCTGCGGACAGTTCTAACGATGAGAACCGAGTGAGCGATTGCGCGGCTTGGGCAGCGACTTGATCAATCGAGACGCCCAGTTTGATATCTGAGCCAGCGGTCTTACGGGCGCGGGCACTGGTGAGGAAAGTGGCCACTCCGCGGGCATGATCTCCTGGGCCATCACCATTTGCAGAAGCGTTTTCCTGCTCGAAGCCAGTGAAAACTTGGAAGTCTTCTTTAAACTTTTCCACAGGCTTAAATGTAGCTCCCAGCTTATAACTTGGGGTGGTGCCATCGGGCCGCCAGTGATCTAAATTTACGCCATTGGGAATGTATAGATATGCCATCCGCAAGGGTGCCCCGCTAGCAGTGGTAGCGATAGCACGTTCCACATTCGCGGCCATCAGCGGGCGGAAGGACTCGAGTGCAGGAAGTGCGACCATGGCCCCGAGGCCGCGTAGGAAGCCGCGGCGGCTACCGTTGAAAGAAATGGGCGAGTGCATTTTTGTAATAGTTAGATAGTTATAAGATTCGCTAGATCAATCGTCGCCACGGCGCTGCTGGAAAGGCACACTTTCGATGATACCTTGGATCAATTCTCGCAGTTGGCCATTGTTTTTTTCCATCCGCTCTGTGAGCAAAGTGATAGTTGTAGAGTCATGATACTCCACACCGCGCCCAATGGCGTAGGTGAGTAATTTCTCGGAAATGCAGCGGTAGAGATCTTGTTTGCGGTTTTTAGCGAGAAGATCTTTTAATTCAGCGACCGTTGTAAATTTTTCACCGGTCACTAATTGGCCTGAGGTATCGATGGGCTTGCCATTTTCTTGGGTGCGGAATTGGCCGAGTGCATTGAAATTTTCAAGTCCGAGTCCGATCGGGTCCATCCGCATGTGGCAACCACGGCAGTCTGGTTTATCGCGGTGTATTTTCATCATCTCACGCATGGTGGGATTTTTGACTGTCTCGCCAGCCTTTTCCAGCGCAGGGATATTTGGTGGCGCGTGCGGCGGTGGCGTGCCGAGAATGTTATCCAACACGAACAACCCACGCTTCACGGGCGAAGTACGGGTGGGATTCGAGGTGACCATCAAGAATGTGCCTTGAGTAAGCAAGCCGCCGCGCTCGGGATGCTCTGTGAGATCGACGGGCTTAAACTCATCACCCACCACTCCATCAATGCCATAGAATTTTGCCAATCGTTCATTGAGGAAACTGAATCGGGCGGAGATGAGTTCTTCAGCCGGGCGCTTTTCCCGGAGGATGAATTCAAAGAGCATTTCCGTCTCACGCCTCATGTCAGAGCGCAATCTAGAATCAAACACCTGTGAGGCTTCGCGGTTTGTTTCCAGGCGCAAGATGCTCTTCGCACTCACAGGCACAGTCAGCACATCGCGCGCTTGCAACCACTGGCCTACGAAGCTTTCAATGAAACGTTGCGAACGCGGATCTGCCATCATCCTGTCCACCTGCGCGGTGAGATTTGCCCTGAGTTTATTGTTAAATGCGAGGCTGAGCAGCTCATCATCAGGCACCGAACTCCAGAGGAAAAATGAAAGCCTCGAGGCGAGCGAATATTCATCTAACTGCACCACCTTACTCGGATTGTTAGGCTCTGGCTGGATCTCTACTCGAAACAAAAATCTCGGTGATGCGAGGCAAGTGGCGATGGCTTGCTTGATACCATCTTGGAAATTTTTCCCGGGTTCCCGGTCCACTTCATTCACGATGGCGATGAGGCGATCAATCGTCTGCTCATCGAGCGGCTTGCGGAATGCGCGGCTCACAAAACTGCGGATAATTTTGCGAGCATAGCGCTCACTGGCGGTGGGGTCTTCAGGCGCTGGGCCATCCACGAAGATCATCCGGTAGCCTTTGCTAAGTTCCTTCTGCTCACCGCCCAACGGTCCGGTCAGGATGATCCGTTGGAGCTTGAAAAAGAGTTCTTCTTCACCCGCCACAGGGCGATTTCCGGAAACTAAATTTACTTGGAAACTCTGCTTACCTTTATTCAAAGTGGCCTTGCCTTCCAGCTTGATGACGGGCCGCTGGTCCCAGCCGAGAGCGATCGCACCTACCGGAATTCCGCCAACACCTACTTTCAGTTCTGCCTCATCTGTCGTCGCCTCAGTGGCACCATGGATGGAGTATTCTACTGTTACTTGGTATTCGCCATCCCACAGAATTTCTTGTTCTAGTTTCACCTCGTGATTGCTGGCAAATGGGAGCCATGACGCATTTGTATCAGGTGTGGAAGAAGACTTGAAATCTCTCCCATTCATTTCCATACGCGGCACTTGCGCCGCAGCACCCTCGGGAAGGGCCAGAGCTACCACTTCATCTGCCGCTGCCACGTATTTCTCGAGTAATAATGGTGAGATCGAGAGGACCGAGCCGATGTTATCAAATCCGTATCCCGTGTCATCCGCTGGGAAGGCATCTAATGTATTAAGCTCCACTCCCAATAGATCAAAGACGGCGTTTTTATACTCATAGCGATTGAGCCTGCGGATGATCACTCGGCCCGGATCTGGATTAGCAGGATCTAGCTTGAAAACTGTTTTCTCAATCCATGCCACCAGTTTTTTCGATTCCTCGGTGGAAGGCTGATCCTCATCCGATGGAGGCATGATTTGGCTCCGCAAATTGTTCCATATGGATAGCCAATGCTTCTTATCATCTAAATGTTTCCCCAAATCTGCGAAGCCATCCATCGAGAAATCTCCCTTATGAATTCCATCCGTGTGACAATCAAAACAGTAGGTTTCTAAAATTGGGACGATCTCTTTTTGATAGCTCTCTGCTGAATCTGCGGCCAGAGGCATGCACGCAGAAACCCATACCAAAAGAGAACCACTAATAATTATTGATCGAGACACCATCACAATGAACTAAGCTAACGTCGTGCGCTATACTGCGTCCAATTTTGAAAAATTACAATACATCAAGTAAATTTGTTGCTACAGCAAGTGAATGCCCGCCAAGAGTTCAGGGCACAAACAGCGCTTTACCAGAACGCTCTGCCACCTCCAAGCGTGCCAGTGCGGCTTGATAGTCTTCCAAACAGAAGACCGAGTCCACTGCTTGGACTAAATTTCCGGCTGCCACCCTGCCCGCCAACTCATCGTAAACTGCGCGCACTTCCGCCGGCGGTGCATTCTCGAGCCAACGGCTCACCCATAGCCCGCACACCCGTAAGTCTCTGAAAATCAGGAGCCCATTCGGGATGGTCACAGGCTTGCGGCCCATCGCGCCATACGTGATGTGGGTGCCACCCTCGGCCAATAGCTTCATCAATCTCAGCGCACTTTCGCCACCCACTGCATTGAAAGCCAGAGAGGCATTGGCACCGCCGAGGACATCCTTGGCTGCTAGAAAACCCGCTTCATCATCCAAGAAAATATGGTCTGCCCCCAGCGCCATGAGTTCTTCAAACACACCCATGCGCCGGACGAAGGAAATCGTGCGGATGCCCAGGTCTCGCGCGAGCTGGATCACGCAGCGCCCTACTGCGGAATTCCCCACATTTTGCACAATCCACGCGCCTTTTTCTAGTTTGCGGAATCCGTGAAGCAACTGCCATGCCGTCGCCGGGTTCACCTTTAACATGGCTGCTTGGATGGGATCGATCTCGGGTGGAAGCTTAAACAACGATTCCGCAGGCACGGCCACATGACTCGCCCATGTGGAAGACCGACCTACAAACATGACCAAATCGCCTTTTTTGAAATCTGTCATACTGCCATCTTCCACCACGCCGCAGCCTTCGATCCCAGGCGTGGCGGGGAGTGAGAGCTTCACGCCGTATGTCCCCTCAATCATGTTGAGGTCCGCCGGATTGATCGGCGCTGCCAAGATGCGGACCATGACAAAGCCCGGCTCCAAGTCAGCGACGTTTCTCACTTGTGAATCTAGTCTCAAAACCTCATCAGGTGTTCCTAAAGTCTCGAAAACCAACATTTTGAGTTTATCATCCTTTTCCTCATCATGCATGGGCGGAGGCTGACATAAGCTCCCCACATGCCAAGCGCCACTTTGGCTAATGAATGACGCCACATTTCCGTAGACTCGGGATGGCCCAATGATGCGTTGCGAGTATTGAGCGCTCTCAAGTGGTTGCGGGCAAAGATTATGTGTGAAATGAGTGAGGTTGGAGTGACTGATAAACGATATGGATCGGTGTGGAAAACTTAGCCGAAAAATTCCTACTGCCGTGCATTGCCTAGAGACGCAGCCTTATCGTGATGAGGCTGCGCGGCCCGGGGCGCATTCGAATTCAAAATTCGGCGGCCAAGCCGAAATATCGCACCCCACGGCGGTTTAAGGCTTACGCAGGAGTCTGTGAGGCCAAAAAAATTTATGGCTTACACACAACACGTTGATAATGAGTTCTTCGACCGTTTTTTTTGGACGTTTTCCAGCTCTATCCCCGATCCCTATGCCCAATGCGAGCAGCTCGATGACTGGGATCTCTATGCCGTAGACGTCCACTACCACCACGCCGCCAGCTTCGACAAAAAGAGCGAAAACTCCAAAGGCGAACTCCATGGCATCGCCACGGGACATTTCTTCCGCATGAACATGCGCAATCAT
>JAYULG010000470.1:0-6352 GCA_043763755.1 Akkermansiaceae bacterium
GTGAAAATTTTTGCGCTCACCCGCAGCCGCCGCAGCACTTGGCTATTTTCCGCTACCATCCCAGATGCCATCCAAGGCTTGATCAAAGACTATATGTCACCCAAGGCGCATCTGCTGAAAATTGATAAAACACACATCGTCAATCGAGACATCGACCACCGCTTCATCATCTGCTCGCGGGATGACAAAACAGACTTCATCACCGAGTTTCTCAAAAACCAAAAGGACGAGCGCGGCATCATCTTCTGTCGCACTCGCGCGGGTGCCATCGTCCTCGCCAAGCAACTCGCTGTCCGCCAATTCCCCGTAGATGTGATCCATGGCGATCTCACACAGAAGGAGCGCGATAAAGTCATGCGCACTTTCAAGAACAAGAAAGTCCAATTCCTCATCGCTACGGATGTGGCCGCCCGCGGCATCGATGTGGAGGCACTCTCGTTCGTCATTCACCACCAGCTCCCTGAGCAAGTGGAATACTACACTCACCGTAGCGGCAGAACGGCACGGGCAGGTAAAAAAGGCATCTCCATCGCCTTCATCGAGCCCCGCGAACGAGGTAAAATCACCGGCCTAGAAAACGAACTCGGCCTCACCTTCAGCGAGAATCTTTAGCGTCCCTGAGCCAATGGGCACATCCATCTTCACCAAGGAGGCGCGGACTCCGATCCGCCCACGCCGGTGAAATGCTAATGAAACGCGCGAATGCCACATAGCATCGCCCACCCATCAGCCCGGCAACTCGGAGATCTCTGCTCAGGAAGCACCGCTACATTCGGGTGATTTGCCCAACCGAAAATAATCAGGCAGCCTTGTATATCACCCTGTCAGTCTCGCTAAACTCCAAGATGCCGGCGTGGACGAATGCCTTAATGGCTTTCTCGACAAACTCTGGCTCAGCTTTGTTGTGAAAGGCGTGTTGGATCTTGTTCTCCAAGGTCGTGCGGGTGCCGGGGCGAGATTTTGAGGTGTCCGCAAGTTCAGCCACGATGAAGGCAAGGCGTTCACTCACTGTCCACAATGCTGGAATTTCTGGCAAAGATGCATAGCGCGCGATGCGTTTTTTCGTGCCCTTGAGGTGGCGCACTATTGAATCAAAATCAGTGTCCTTGGAAACGATATGAAAATATCCTTCGGGATCTAGAGCGACGATACGCCCGAGTTCGAGAGTGAGGACAAGGTCGAGCGCGTTGCGCCCTTCGACTTGCGTTTGGATGATCCGGAGTTGTTCCGGGCGATCCTGGGCGTAGAGAAAGAGTGAGGTTGGAAGCTTGGGATGGCGGATCCCGAGGATGATGAAAACGCGGATCGCCGGATCGATCACGCGTGAAAGATCGTTTTCACAAACGTTTTCGTAGTCGATGAAGATGTATTGATTCCGGGCTATCTCAAAACGCTACTCGGGTTCTGCTAGAGTGTGAATCCGCGGTTGCCACGTGAAGACGTGGCGGAGATATGGCCGGAAATGGGAGTGGCGGATTGGATTGATAAGGGTGAACCGCCAAGCCGTAAAGGTCGCCAAAGTTAAGAGAAGGAGGGTCAAAATGAAGTTGTTTAAAAGTGGGCTTTGCCGGAGCTTGCTTCAAATTTCCTTGGCGCTTTTGGCATCTTTGCGGTGAAAACCTCTGCTTTTACAGTTTTGCGACGAATGCCTCCTCGTGCGGTCGGATTAACAAATAGTCGCGGTTTTTTTGATCGCTCGGAAAACGGATTTAGCGCATTTTCCAAAGCATGAATGGCCAAGAAAAGTTCATGCAACGTGCCATTGCCTTGGCAAGACAGGGGATGCACGCAGGGGCGGGCGGGCCGTTTGGGGCAGTGATCGTCAAAAACGGAGCGATCGTGGGAGAAGGCTGGAATCAAGTGGTGTCCACCCACGATCCCACAGCCCACGGTGAGGTGGTAGCGATCCGAGATGCCTGTCAAAATCTAGGGACTTTCTCGCTCACAGCATGCGAAATCTATACAACCGGCCAGCCCTGCCCGATGTGTCTGGGCGCGATCCACTGGGCGAGGATCGAGAGGATTTTCTATGGTTTCGGAATCAATGATGCGGCGGCCATCGGCTTTGACGATACCGAGTTTTTCAGGCAAATGAATTTACCCGTTGAGGACCGTTTGATTCCTGCGCAAGAACTATGCCGGGATCAGGCAATGGAGCTCGCGGCGGAATACATGCGCTTGCCCGGACGGCAGCATTACTGAATACACGAGGCACCCTTTCTCGCGTTTCTTCGCTGCGGTAAAAGGCATGGGCATTCTGGTGTTTATGGCCGTGGCAGTAGGATCAGCCTCGGCGTTTTTCCTGTGGGCCTTGGATGGGGTGACGCGGCTGCGCTTTGAAAATCCGTGGCTGCTTTATTTTCTCCCCATAGCCGGATTCCTTGTTGGATGGCTCTATCAGGCCCATGGCAAATCAGCGGCTGGGGGAACCAAATTGCTTATAAACGAGATTCGTCACCCCGGCGCAGGTGTGCCAGAGCGGATGGCACCCATGATACTCATTTGCACGCTGGTGACGCATCTTTGCGGCGGGTCTGCTGGGCGAGAGGGCACCGCCTTGCAAATGGGTGGCGGAATCGCCGCGAGCTTTGCACGGATGTTTCGAGTGGATCCGGCACGGGTACGGCTGCTTTTGATGGGCGGAGTGGCAGCAGGATTTGGCTCAGTATTTGGCACACCCATCGCGGGAGCGGTGTTTGCTTTAGAGGTCTTCGTCATCGGGCGCATGCGCGTGAAAGCACTGCTACCTTGCTTCATCGCGGCGGTGGTGGCGCACTGGGCTTGCAGTGCGTGGGGAGTTCAACACACCCATTACCCCGTGGCTAACGCTGGTGGTCATTTGCAGCCGTTGCTACTTGGTAAAGTGGTTTTCGCCGGCATCTTGTGCGGGCTGGTGGGCCGCCTATTCATCTTCTGCTCTCATGAGTTAAGTGGGCATTTCCAGCGTTGGATTTCTCGCCCAGAGTGGCGACCCGTAGTGGGCGGAGTGATGGTCATCGGCCTAGTATTGCTCGCAGGCACAGATTATTTAGGGCTTGGAGTGTTAGGAAATGGTGCAGGTGCCGTCACTCTACCCGCGATGTTTTCCTCGGTAGAAATTCCGGCAACGGCATGGATCTGGAAATTCATATTCACGATTGTCACTTTGAGCGCGGGCTTCAAAGGTGGTGAGGTCACACCCTTGTTTTTCATCGGCGCAGGCTTGGGAAATGCTCTCGCCCACGTGCTGGGGGTGCCGCTGGATTTGTTTGCAGCTATTGGTTTTATCGCACTCTTTGCGGGAGCATCGAAAGCGCCCCTCGCCGCCACAATCCTAGGGATGGAGCTTTTCGGGATCGGAAATGGAGTCTATCTGGCAGCGGCTTGTCTGCTGGCTTCTCGTTTCAGCGGAAATTCTGGCATCTATTCGGCACCACCGCTGGCTGGAGGCCTATCGCGGAAGGATCTCGAATGAAAAGATTTTTCGCCACTGATACCCAATCACACAAACTGAGTGGTTTCTCAGGAATAGGCGATTCGGAGATCGCCGCTCCTTGTTTTCTCCCTGACATGCGACTTGCACGTTGTAGTTCTGTTCGCTATCCCGTTTTGCGTCAGTGCCATTTCAAAGCCTCCGTAGTTCAATGGATAGAACAAGGGTTTCCTAAACTCTAGATTCAAGTTCGATTCTTGACGGGGGCACGCAACCGCAGATCGCCTAGTGGGAGGTTTCGGCATGGATATGTAACCGTCTTGGGGAGCACATGCGCCCTCGCATGTAGTCTTTGGCGCCCTCGCCGAAGACTGGCATCGAGCGTGGTAGGGCGCAATTTTCGACGAGGGCGTCAAAAATAACATGCGAGGGCGCATGTGCTCCCCTCAAAATGTTATCACAGTAAGTCATCCGCCGCGCTCTTGTGAAAGTAAAGTGACAGCGCTTTGTGCCAGCGTTCCGCTTGCCGGGGCGGATTTTCCGAAACGTGCTTGGAAATCGGGCAGCGCTGGGGCGATTGCCTGCTCGGGGATAAGCCGCGTAATTACTTTGGGGCGCATTGTCACTGCCACTTGCTCGCCATCCTCGATCCACGCCATTCCACGCGGAAAGTTTTGCCGTAGGTCTCGCACGCTTGCAGTTTTCATGTATCACAAGAATATTTTACAAGTCTTGCGCCGCATCAATCTCGCTCACGAGTGACCGTAAAACACTGCTTCAAACGGGATAAAAAGCGGGCGAAGATCCTAGCTTTTCAGCGTCTGAGCGAGCCACTGGATCACCTTTTTTCGGTAGGCTCCATTGTTGCCGGAGAGGGCGGTGCCGTGGCGGCCAGTTTCTGGCTGAAAGAGAGTTTTAGGCTCCTTCGCCGCATCATACAATTGCTTGCCTTGGGCGAAGGGAACCACCTCATCCTGCTTGCCGTGGACGACTAATAGCGGAGTGGCGGGTAACAATTTTACGAAATCCTTAGGCGCAAGCTCATCCGTCACTAAGCTGGCGCCGAGCTGGCCTGCCATGATGCGGGCCATCCCTTGGTAGGAGGCGAAGGCGCCATCCACGATGATGGCTCTCAGTCCCGGCACGGGGGATTCGGCAAGCGCCGTGATGGATTGTGCGCCGCCTAGACTATGGCCGTATGAAATCACGCGCTTGGGATCGATATCTTTGCGGGCCATCGCGTAGGCAAGGGCTGCTTTCACATCATTGATCATGCCGCGGCGGTCCACCGTGCCACTGGATTTTCCGAAGCCTCGGTAATCATACATCATCACATTATAGCCAGCCTCGGCCAGCCACATGACGAAGCCGAGGTGGTGGCCCAGCGATCCTGCATTGCCATGAGAAAAAACAATGGTGCCCTTGGGCTGTTGGTTTTTCGGAGCCACGAACCAGCCGTGAAGTGCTGTGCCATCCGCCGATTTGAATTTGAGATCCTCGTATTTGAAACCCCAGTCTGCAGGCGTGGCTGGCTGATCCCGAGTGGGGAAATAGAATAATTGGTTACCGCCATTTTTACCAGCGATGCTCTGGGCGGCCTTCGTGAGATCGCCATTGGGGTCCTCTAACAAATCCCTCATTTGCTCGAGGGTAACTGGCGGCGCGGCAGCTTCCTGAGCACGCGCGTATGGCAGCAGTGCGAGGAGTAAAATGAAGTAGCGGAAATTCATCGGCGTTTGTGGCGTTTGGGCTTGCTGGCGGTGGTGGTTTTTTTACGGCTATTTTTACGGTTTGGCGGGCCTACTTGGGCGGCATGCTTGGAGTGAGGCTTACCGGGGTTTTTCGGCGGCCCGGCGCGTTTCCCGGCCATCTGGGTGCCCTCGCCAGTGGCTGGACCTGCTACGGTGAAATCGACAAAGCGTTTTTCAAAATCAATATCGATGACCCGCAGTGGGATGCGCATGCCGAGCTGGATGACCTTTCCGTCCATGGATACCCATGCCATGCGGTGTGCCTCAAAACGCCAGCGCCCTTCTGGCAAATCCTCGCGCTTCACCACACCGCGCACGCCCATGTCTGGCACCTCCACCATCAGACCCATCGCCCGCACATCAGTGATGAGACCATTGAAAATCGGCGGCTCATCAGAACTCGCCATCCGATGGAGATATTCTAACAATTTAATCTGCTTGGTCTCCCCTTCCGCATCGGACGAAGTGCGCTCCGTATCGGAAATATGGCGGGCCATCTCGCGCAGATCCGCCTGCGATGGTGTGCGATCACACTGCACCGGAGGATTTTCTAACAAGGGCTGAAGGGCGCGGTGCACGATGAGATCTGCATAGCGGCGAATGGGACTGGTGAAGTGGCAGTAATCTCCCTTGGCAAGACCGTAGTGGCCGATGGGTTCGGCAGAATAGGCGGCACGCTTAAGGCTTTTCAGCAAGCCTAGGCGGATGACGTGCTCTTCCGGGCTGCCCTTGGAATCGTCTAACAATTTTTGAATATGCGCGCGGTTCGTAAGATCGCCGGGGCGGTAGCCGTGGAGTTTTGCCGTTTCTGTGTAGTCGATGAGGCGGGAAGGATCTGGATCATCGTGGATGCGGTAAAGCGCGGGCTTCATGCGCTTCCGCAAAATTTTTGCTACAGCCTCATTCGCGGCGAGCATGCATTCCTCGATGAGTTGGTGGCTCTCGGTGTGGATGACTGGCTCGGCGACGACGGCGCGGCCTTGCTCATCAAGACGGATCTTGATTTCAGGCATTTCCAAATCGAGCGCACCGTTCTCGAAGCGGCGCTTGCGCATGGCCGAGGCGAGCGCCCAGCCTTCCATGACCATTCCGCTCAAGCTAGGGTCCGCGCCAGCAGGGGCAGGCTTGCCATCGAGGATTTCCTGCGCTTGCTCATAAGAAAGCTTGGCACGGCTGTGGATAACGGCAT
>JAYULG010000471.1:0-1811 GCA_043763755.1 Akkermansiaceae bacterium
TTTCCCATTGTAAAAGTCTTGGAGCACTGGGATTTTTCCACTGAAGAGCGCAGCCTTATCGGCAAAGCGCTCTGCGATGGGCGGTGATTCCTTGATGTGGCCGTGATGAAGTGCGAATGCCAATGCGGGAAATTGACCCATGAAGTGAGGGGTGTCTGAAGCATAGCTGCTCATGTTTGGCCAGCCGTCTCCGAGCCTACTTCCGGTGTGAGCGAAGTGGTTACTGGCATCCCACCCTTGTAGGCCCATTCCATAAAAGGCGAGCAATGGGGCGCATTCGTGTTTCCATTGGTTTGGCGGGCACATGGTCCATTCCGTCATGCTGAATGGTTTATCGCCGACTTGTTTCATGCCGATGCTGAACAAGTATTGCCCCGGTTTCCCAAGGTGACTGTCTGCGTAGATGCCGCCTTCTGCAATGCCGTGTCCACCTTGGCCCCCGCCAGCGTAGTTGTGGCGATCAATGATGCTGCCCACGGTATCTGCCTCAATGTTTGCGAAGTCTGAGCTAGCGTTTCCCGCGAGCCAATTGGTGGTGATGGTGAGACCTTTGAATCCTGAGTTGCGAATCACTTTTTCACAGTCCACATAGAGACCACGGGTGAGTGTGTGGAGAAACTCAATGTAGTCTCCGCCGCGCTTCAGTTGGCCGGAAAATCTGCCCTCAGGGCCATTCATGCCGAGTTCCCACGGGGCCATCAATGCAAGCTCACCGTTGGCGAGGCTCTCGCCATCGAGCTTGCCCCATGCTTTTATCACGGTCTCATCGGTGGCGTATTTTGCTTTTACCCACGCAGCCCATTTTTGGCGAAGGAGTTTTGCGTGGAGGGGCGTCTGGGTATCAGAGGCGGCCAAGGTCCCCAGCGGATTGTGAAAAAAGATGCAATCTTCGTTTTGCATTTCTACCACTGCGAGTGCTGGGTCATCCGCATATTTGATACCGGTGTAGGGGTTTTTGTGATTGAGCAATTGTAGCATCACCTTGTTACGGATACGCCACACATCTTCCGAGAAACTGGCGAAACCATAAGAGTCTCGCAAGCCGCTGCCTTTTTCGCCCCATTCAGGGAGCTCAGCAAATAGTGCCGGATCATAGCCATCCTGCGGGCTAAGTGGAAAATGGTAAAAAAGGCCCCAATTCGAGTAGATGCCCGCTTTCTTTAGTTCGGCGAACCACCAATCGTAGGCATCCAATTTAACGGGGTCAATTTTCCCGTTAGTGTTCAAGTTATCAAAAACGGTGTGTTCGCGGATGTAGTTGATGCCGAATTTTCGCAAATAGCGGATGCGCTGGGTTTGAAATTCGCGTGAAAGATTTTTGGCACCTTCCACGCTGCCATTCACTCCCCAGAGCTTGATTGCTTGATCGGGCTTGTTGGTGAAAACGAGTTCACTGCCTTTTGCGATGATCGGACCATGTTTACCGGCCGGGGCCTCGGTGAGGAGTGTCATATCAATCACCGAGCTGGCATCGAACGTATCATCATCCGCGAGGACCGGGAACCAATCGTCCGGCTTTGCAGCGATGACCGTTTTAGACATCGGCTTGGCCGCGCCGTTTGGAATGAATGGAATGCGAGTGAAAACGAAGCAGTCGAGGATTCCATGATTCTCCGATGGGCTGCTGAATTTAAATTTAATCGTGCGTTTTCCAGCGCTGAGCTTCACCTGCCCGGCTTTGATCCAGGCGATGAAGCGCATGTCTGGTTTTTGATCGAGCGCGATGTTCTGCAGGCCTCGCTTTTCGGTGAAATCCACCTCTTGCCACTCCCCGTCATCTAGCTGCCATGAAAGCTTTGGGTCGTGAGGAT
>JAYULG010000472.1:0-25853 GCA_043763755.1 Akkermansiaceae bacterium
TTTCCCAAGCTGCCAATCTGCGGTATGGATGAAAGTGACGGCCATAGATGAATCGGCGGGTGCAGTCTGAACGATGGGAAATGCCATCGCGATGGGGAAAAACCTTACAGATGGAGCAACTGGCGGAGAGGGTGGGATTTGAACCCACGGTGAGTATTACCCCACGTCTGATTTCGAATCAGGTGCCATAGACCACTCGACCACCTCTCCTCTGGGACAGGAAAATGGGATGACTGCGGACGGTTGTAAAGCCTCCAGTTTTGCTTTAGTCAGGGAAAACGATGGCGCGGTGACCATCAATGATGGTCCGATCATGGACGTGGTAGCGGATGCCTTTTGCAAGGGCGACTCTCTCGCAATGTCTCCCAAGTCTCACCAGATCTGCCGGAGAGTGGAAGTGGTGGATGCGGTCCACCTCTTGCTCAATGATGGGTCCGCCATCCAAGTCTTCAGTCACATAATGGCAGGTGGCACCTATCAATTTTACACCTCGTTCGTACGCTTGCTGGTAAGGATTTGCGCCGATGAAGGCGGGTAGGAAACTGTGGTGAATGTTAATGATTTTTCCGGTAAATTCTGCGCAAAAATCCGCTGGTAGGATCTGCATGAAACGGGCGAGCACGATGAGCTCGACTTGCTGCCCCAGCAGGAGTTCTCGGATTTTTGCAAAGCCCTCATGCTTTTGCTCGCCATCCATATCGATCTGATAGAACGGGACGCCAGAGCGTTCTGCGGTGGTGCGGCAGTTGTCGCGATTGCCAATAATGGATGTGATTTCGATGGGTAGTTCATCGAGTCCCGCGCGCCATAGGATTTCGTTAAGGCAATGATCCGTCTTGGTGACGAGCACGGCGGTGCGCATCCGGTAGGGCAAGCGGCGGAAATGCCAATTCGCCCGAAGTGAGTGACCTAGCGCACTGAAGCCCTGGATGAAATCATCGTCTGCCACATCGAGATCATTTGTCTCAATTTCCAATCGGGCGAAAAATTTGGAAGAGATTTTATCCGAGAACTGCGCGAATTCGATGAGGTTTCCGCCGTGTTTGGCGACGTAGCCCGCCACCGTTGCGACGATTCCTGATTGATCTGGGCAGCTCAATTTCAGGATAAGTCCGTGACGCGTCGTCATCTTACGCGAGTAGCTGGCGACAATGGAAAAATTTTCTCCAAAGCACCCTCGAAGGTGAAATTTCTCTCAAATGCAAGGAGCACGATCAAAAGAAGGCTCAGGCAAAGCATGAGACTACCCACCCAAATGAGTAGCCTGCCATGGCTCTTGGACGGTACGGGTGCTCTGAGCATCACAAGGCTGGGCTTGCTGGCGATCCGTGCTATTTCGGCGGAGTGCTCTGACAGATCCGGGAGCACGACAGGAACTTGTTGAGGCGCATGCCATCCGGCAAAATCCAGATCGTCTGCCGCGAGTGCAAGGTCGCTCGGTAAACCTTGGCGCCTGACGGGTGCGCTCTGAATGAGCATTACCGAGCGCACCACAGATTCATCGACGAAGCCCTCATCCTCAATGAGCCGTGAGTGGCTCCTCGTATCACTGCGGGCTGCTGGAAATGGGGTGAGTGTGAGCGGATTCATGACATTAAAATATCGCTTTCATCCGAGTAAGTTAGAAATCCAAGAAACGTCAATATTTAATAAATCTTTAGTAACTAGGCTTTACCCTTCCTTTGTGCGGAAAAAAACGCGGATATTTTCAGCCTCAGTGAGAGGTTGCAATCTTTAGTTACAGCACCAAGTATCCTACCGCTGCGTATGACTCCTACACCTTCCGATGAGACACTTCTAATGATCCGCTGCCCTTCGTGTAGCCAGCGATTCAAGGTAGGTGAGGACCTTCGTGAGAAAACCGTAGAGTGTGGTGCTTGTGAAACGCGCTTCAAGATCACAGACGAGGTGATCGTGCGGGGCCGTAAATTTTACCCAGGAGAGAGAAAAGACCCGGGAATCAATCGTTTTCAACGGGTGCCACTGGCGCTTGAGCAGCAGGCGAGTGGGCAGATGGCAGCCCGCTACGGACGTGCCCCAGACCCTGCGCTCTTAGAACCCACATCTCCGCTGCGTGTGCTTGCGGGGATAGCGGGAGTTTCTGGCATGATCGTAATAGCCATGATGCTGATGTTTGGCGGATCCCGTGGTGGAATGCTCGATGGGATGACTTTTGACAAACGCTTGATGATGGCAGGATTCGCCGTCGTGATGGGCATCGTATTACTAACATTTGCAAACCCAAAGGCGCGCGGAAGGGCGCTAGCGGTCGGCCTACTGCTGGGCACTGGAGTTATGGCCATCCCATTTACGTTTACGGAAGGCTCGGTTCTTCTTACTTCGAAAGATCGTGATTCGCTGATAGCTAAAAATCGTTCCGCAGCAGCATCGCAGAACGAAGATCCTGCTGCCGCTGCTGGACTAAAAGAGGCCTCTGAGATCATAGAACTTAGAGCAAAAATCGGTACCGATCCTCTGGTAAAAGAGATCAACCGTCTTTCCAAGGAGGGTAGCCCCAAGCAGGCTTATGGGATCTGGCTGCGCGGCTTAGAGGAAAGGAATCGGCTTCTGATTCGTGACTATATTTTTAGGGCGACTGCTGCAGACGCTTCCTCAGCGAACTTCTATCCGCGTGGCAACGGTGATTTTCTAATGGTGGTGGCCGGCCCTCGGCAAGATTTGCAGGAATTGTCAGTGGTGGCTTCCGCACTGGGGAAAATCGAAGGGATTTTTTCTGAAATCTCAGTGATTGAGGTGCGTGTAAACAACGAGAATTTCGCGGAAGGGCCGATTGAGAAACTCACGAACAAAGAGGATCCCGCGTTTTATGATCTGAACAAAAGGGAATTGGAGAGTATCGATCTAGATCGGGCGAAACGTGCCGTCCAGAGGCTAGCAGAGGCTGAACCGAAAGTATACCGCACAGACATCACGCGCCGATTCATCAGCTTGCTGGGAGAAGAAAGTATTGATTTTAAAAAAGACCTCAGTTTGGCGCTGACCGTCTGGGCCGAAACTCCCGGACCTGCCAGTGATGCGGCAGTCTCAGTAGTTAAAGAATTGCTCAAAAAAAACCAAAAAGTTCCCACCGAGATCGTTGCACTGATTGTGAAGGAGAAGAATGCAAAGGGCATTCCGCTGCTACACGAATTATGGCTTGCGAGCCCGAATGCTTGGGAGGCACTCTACGCGAGCTTTGGTCTGCCGATTGAAAGTCAAGTACTGGCCAGCTTTGCCAAATTAGAAGGTGCAGTCCGTCATTCAGCCATCCGGCTCCTTGGTAACGTCGGTGGATCAGAGAGCCTTCCAGTGTTAGGATCCTCATTAGCGGGCGCTTCTATCGAGACGAAAATTCTATTGGAAAAAGCTCAAAATGCGATTCGGCAAAGGCTCGCGAGATGAGAGCTGCATGATGATTATTTTTCATGCTTCTCCAATTGAATCGGCTTGCCGATAGGAATGGCATTGCGCAGCCTGCCCGTGCCTCTCGTTTTGCGCTAGGTTGGGATAATCCGGGGGGAGAATTCCAACCGCGTGGAGCGAGGGGCCTAGGGGATTTCCTCCTCAATATTGCTTCATGTTATGGCCTGCGATTGATCGAATAAGGCGTGAGAAACCTCGCTTCTACACTTCCAAAGTGTAATCACCTGGCGCTTTCAATTGCCGCTCCCAGATGAAGCGGCGGAATAAAACCTTGATCGCAGCCGTCATCGGCACGGCTAGAAGAGTGCCCACAAAGCCACCCAGAACCACAGACCAGAATAGCATGGAAAAAATGACTGTGAGAGGGTGGAGTCCCACAGAATCGCCCACGATTTTCGGTGCAGTCACCAGCGAGTTGATTTGCTGCACGACGACGAAGATCGCCACCACGCAGCCCACGTAGGCCAGCGGACTTAGCCCGAATTGCGGCGAACCCTGCGAATGAAGATAGGCGATGATACAAGCCGGGATCAGACATAAAATACTGCCAATATAAGGGATCACTCCGAGGATGGCCATGAACACGCCGATGAGCAGGCCGTATGGAAGCCCAAAGATCATCAAGGCAAGTCCCACCAATACTCCATCGATGGCTGCCACTAGCACTTGGCCTCGGAAAAACGAGACGAGGTAGCCATTGATTTCTTGAAGCGTCTCGACGAGCTCAGTCTTAAAATGGGATGCTTTCAGCGGCACGTAATGATGCCATTTCGCACGGATGGAGGATGAGTCTTTTAGGAAAAAAAACAGATAGATCGGCACCATGATCATCCCTAGCACGAGGCCGAGAAAACCGAATAATTTTGATGAACCCATCGATAGCCAATCTCGGGCGGTATTCAGAATCACGTCTTGATATTCGGTGACTATTTTTCCGGCACGGCTGTTGGTAAAGTAGGTGAGAGATGCGGGTTCTAGCTTGATGCCCTGGAGACCGAGCTTTTCAACATCCTCCACTGGCACGCTAAGCAGCCAACCGATGGGTCCATCCTCGTTGTTTTTACGAATGTTGTCCAAGGCCTTGGCCAGCTCGGGCGCGAGGCGTGTTGCACTATCATCAGTAGCAACATCTTCAATTTTTTCCTTGCTGGATGTGCCAGCCTCCACCGTTTTCTCGGGGGAAAATATGCGCTTTAAACTCCCATGTCCCCGTTGCAGCCCGGGCACTATCGTAGCCACTAGCAACGTGGCTACTACCAGAACCGTGATAAATAAAATGACCACACTCCAGACGCGGCTAAGGCCACGCTTCTGAAGCAGGCACACCACCGGATCGAGCACATAGGCGATGATGCCCGCGACGATGAGTGGGAAGAGAACCGGCTGCAAAAATCCGAACACCTGTCCGATCACCCAGACGAGCACCACGAGCAGCGCGCCGAGCACGAGGATGGAAACTCCCGTCGCGGCATTCCATAGAGTTTTTTGCTGGAAACGAGTGGGGTAGCGCATGGGGCTGTATGGCAGGCGGACAGATCTATGTAGCGTTCGCCCTGCCTCTCCAACTATAAAACGTCCTGATTTGTCACAGCACTCGTGAGCTGTTTCGCGATGCGATCAAGCACACCATTCACAAATCGGCTAGAATCTGTAGTGCCGAAGCGTTTTGCCAGCTCGATTGCTTCGTTGATCACCACCTTTACTGGCGCTTTGGCATGGCGGATTTCATAAGTGGCCAGTCGTAAAATCGCCCGGTCCACAGGATCGATGCGCTCTGGAGAAAAGTTATCGACGACGATCGCAAGCTGCTCATCAATCGCCTCCTTATCCGCCACTACGGCATCCACCAGCTCATCTGCCAGACGGCGGAGGGCCTCGATATCTGCCTTGGAATCTCGCAAGCGAGCGAGATCCGCCTGCTCAGGAAATTTCTCCGGCTCCTCTACCATCCTCAGGCGGTCTGAGATCCGTTGCAGCCGCCGGATGGAGGCAGATACTGCTTCTAGCTGGCCACGTAGCGCGGGGAAATCTTCTACATCTTGTAAAAACGCAGCGCGAGAAATAGACAGCTCGCGGTCTAACATGAAGAGCCTGGCCAGTGCCTCACCGAAGTTTTCCGCCACCGAGGCATCATCATCATCCTTCGGCAAGCGCTCTAGCTTTGCCAGCGTAGTGCTCCAGCCAGACTCGAGCTCGGCGATGCGCCTTAGCGTTGATTTCAAGCCCTCAGCCTCTGATTTTGTGGAAAGAAAAAGCGTGGCTGCTGCCTGACGTTCCACAAATTCGACGAGTCTTCCTTCGCGGCCATGCGCCAAGTGGTGCACGGTGCGAAACGTGGCGATCTGTAGATTCCGCCGATCTGACTCGGTGACGAAGTCCCAAAATGGCAATCGCAAATTGGCTGGATTTGCGCCTCCCTCAAGGTCTGCGCAGTAGAGGAACTGGACGACCGCTTCGCGAATCTGGCGGCGGCTAGGCATTGCGATTCATCTTATGACTGGAGTTGCGGGGGATGGAGCGGTCTAGTTCTTGGAAAATATCAACCATCGCTGCTGCCGCGCGGGCTGCTTCTTTTCCGCGATTGAGTTGAGCACCGATGCACCGCGCGTAAGCTTGTTTTTCATCATCCACCATGAGCACCTCATGGATCACCGGGCGTAGAAATTTTAACGCGAGAGATTGGAGAGAATCCGTCACCGAGCGCGCGACGAGGTCCGCATGTTCGGTCGAGCCACGGATGATGAGCCCCAGCGCGATCATGCACGCTGGAGGATCGCGCTCAAGGACGGCTGCCACCATCACCGGGATTTCAAAAGCGCCGGGTACGCGGATCAGATCGATGCGGCCCTGCGGCACCAGCTCAGCCAGCTCCTCAATGGTATTTTGCACCAAGGCATCTGTGAACTGCTCGTTGTATTTAGAGGCCACGATGCAAATCCGGACTTTCGGTCCAATGATGCGGGGTTTCGGCGGTAGTGCTGAGGACATGGGCGGCAGGTGAGGATCGTCAGCGGAAAAGTCAATCTACAAGGCGCCGATGCGCTGATTTCATTCTTTTCACTTGGCTGGCGGCCAGACTCACCGATGATCCCGCCTGAGGTCAAGGCTGCGATGCAATGACTTTTGAATCATGGAAACTCAGTCTAAACCGATCCAATTTGGCCTCATTCTAGCGGGTGGTAAAAGCGTAAGAATGGGCCAAGAGAAGGCGGCGCTCGTCCATCCAGATGGCCGGACTCTGGCCCGCCGTGGGTGGGACTTATTGCAAACTGCCGGGTGTGAGTCTGTCGTCCTTTCGCTCAGAGATCAGCAGGCGATGCCGCCCGGATTCGAGGATGTCGCGGCACCCACTGTGGTCCGAGACTTGGCGGATAGAGGCAGTGGACCGCTCACTGCCATCATTTCAGCCATGCACGCGCATCCGGTTGCAGACTGGATTGTCATCGCCTGTGACATGCCTCGGCTGGATGTTGAAACATTAAAAAATCTCATCGATTCGAAAAAAGCAGGTGAGTCTTTTTTGGCCTACCGCAGCTCGCACCAAGATGCACCAGAACCACTTTGCGCATTCTACGCCGGGACTACCCGAGGCCTACTTGAGCAAGAAATGAATGGGCAATCCCGCAGCCTGCGGACTATTCTCAGTGAAAATCATTGCCGTTTGTTAGAATTACCTTCTTCCGCTGCAGTGGATAACACGAATACCCCGGAAGAATGGGCAATGGCTACTGGCACGAGTCCATTTCCCGCGTGGCAGGCAGAGTTGTTAGAAATATGGATTTCGCCGGGGAACAACTTCCGTGGGCGCCATGAGCACGGCGCCTTGGACCATCCGGTCGAAAGCGTATCAGAAATTGAATGCGTTGCGGGCCAAGGCCTGCGCGGCGACCGCTACTTCGGCTACAAAAAAAATTTCAAAGGCCAAGTCACCTTTTTCCAGGCAGACACCCTCATTCACCTCCGAGACCATTTCGCCCTGCCAGAGCTATCTGCTGGCGTGCTGCGTAGAAATCTCGTCGTCAAAGGCATCGATCTCCGCGAGTGGGTGGGCCGTAAATTCACTTACCAAGGCATCACTTTCGAGGGGGCGGAGGAATGCAAGCCCTGCTACTGGATGGATCGAGTAATCGCACCGGGTGCCGAAGAGTTTTTAAAACACCATTTCCAAGGGGGACTGCGTGCGAGGATTCTCACGGACGGATTTCTCAGAGTCTCCCCAGCGGAAATTTAGATTCCCGCTCCGATAGCTGGCTTTGCATAGCTCGCAAATTGCTTCATTTCAGCGACTGCAAAGCCACAAAACAAGCCACTCCCAAACCCTAGCGCATGCGCCATCACATCTGTGTTGCTGCCCACAGCGCCGCTTCCTAGCCAACCTAATAAAATAAACCCAGCCACCACAGGAGCAGCCATCCGCATCCATGCACCTCGGGAAGATTCACGCACTGAGCTGGAAAATCCGAGGCCCGCAAGAATCCCCAGCGCCCCAAACACAGCGGTGGATGCACCCATGGAAAGATACACTTCAGGATGATGCAGCCATGCCGTCAGAATATTTCCCAAGGTGCCGCATAACAATATGAGCGCCCAAGCAAGCCATGGCCCAAGTGCCCGCGAGACGAACGGAGTGAAAAATGCAGCACTCATCACATTTCCAAGCAAATGCAGGAAGTCCGCGTGCAAAAACAAGCCCGTAAATGGTCGCCACCACTCGCCTGCATCGATCATCCCTTGGCTTGATGAAGCGAAACGATCCTCCATTCCACCGTGCCGAACTTGAAGATAAAACACTGCCGCCACAGCACACACCCACATCGCATAGGCCACCCAGCCTGATGAAAAAGTGGCTGGATCCTGAGCGACCATCTTGGCATCTTTTCGCTCTGTGGCCACCTGCTCATCTGCATAGGCTGCGAGCTCAAGCGAGATGCGCTCTTGTGCACGAGGCTCGGCGTGCAAGCCATATTCAGCACTGAAATCCTCTTGTAGCACCCAACACGCCTCGCCCATCGCTAATACCACCAATGCCTGATCATGTGCTGCATCCACATTGGCATAGCGGCCTACTAAGACGAGATCGTCCGCTCTGTTATCCTGATCTTTCATCTTCTTGAGAGCGCTAAATTAGCCGATAAATCAGCCATCGCATCTAAAAAACACCAACGCTTGCAGCCACAAGTTCCACCCATTTTTCGGCCTTGCGTCATCCGTTTTGCCGAGTGATATCTTAAAAAAGTGCTCACTAATTTCCTCACTCACCCGCTCACCACCTTCATTGCAGGCATCCTCGCCACCGTGGCCGTCATATCATGGTTGATCAGCGCGTCTTCTAAGCCGAATGACTCAGCCGCAAGGGTCGCTACCTTTCATCAGCAAGTTGCCAAGCAGCTCAGCGCATCGCCATTTGCTTCAGAAGCGCAAGAAACTGCTGCATTGAATCGTTTCAAAACTTTCCTGCAAGGCATCGGCGATGCTGACTTCATCAAGCGAGAAACGCTCAATGTTTATAGCTCTGATGCCTATCTGGATGACACGCTCATCGTCCATCACGGGGCTGCCGCAATTGAAGAGTATTTCACCAAAACAGCGCAGACCATGAAATCCTGCAAAGTTACCATTGATGATGTTTCTGAATCAGGGAAAAACTATTATGTGCGCTGGACGATGGTCTTTTCGGCACCTGCCCTCAGCGATGGAGAGCCCGTCCACTCCATCGGCATCAGCCAAGTCTGTTTTGATCGGGAAGGGAAAGTCACCTTTCATCAAGATTTCTGGGATTCAGGACAAAATTTTTTCGGTCACCTCCCTATAGTCAAAGGTGCGATTGGTTTTGTGAGAAATCGCATCCAATAACTCCAGTTATACGTATTACACTTAGACAACATCTAGGTTTATGAAAAAAAATCCCGTCGCAGGTATATTCGGCACCGCGTTCCTCACATTCGCGCAGTGGTTAGATTCAGATTACCGTCGCGAAAATGCGCCTGACCCAGCCACATTGCCATCCAAAGTAAACTGGCAACGCACGCTACCTTTCATCTTCCTTCATGTTGGCTGTTTACTAGTGTTATGGGTAGGCTTCAGTTGGCCTGCGCTGGTGGCAGCGATTGTTCTCTACTTCGTTCGGATGTTCGCAATCACGGGTTTCTATCACCGCTATTTTTCACACCGGACTTTTAAAACTTCACGTGCCGGCCAATTCATCTTTGCAGTGCTGGGCAATAGCTCAATGCAACGCGGCCCGTTGTGGTGGGCGGCCAATCACCGCCATCATCACAAACACTCAGATCATGATGAAGATATTCATTCTCCAGTCGTCAGTGGTTTTCTTTGGTCCCACATCGGATGGCTTACTTCGATGAAAAATTTCCCCACTGCCTACAAAAGCATACCTGATTTAAGCAAGTATCCCGAGTTAGTTTTCCTCAATCGCTACGATCAGACAGTGCCTTTCGCTTATGGGTTAGTGATGCTAGGGCTAGGGTTGTTGTTAGAAAGACTGCTCCCCGCCTCGGGAGTGACCGTTGGGCAATTCTTCGTGTGGACATTCTTTATTAGCACAACGGTTCTTCTACACGGCACATTATTTATCAACTCGCTCGCCCACGTCTGGGGAAAACGGCGCTATGAAACTGATGATGATAGTCGGAATAGCTGGCTACTCACTCTCATCACCTTAGGCGAAGGATGGCATAACAATCATCACCGCTATCCTCACTCAGTGCGGCAGGGATTTCGGTGGTGGGAAATAGATGTTACTTATTATGGGTTAAAGTTGCTTTCCTACACTGGACTGATTTGGGATCTTAGGCCTGTGCCATCCGCAGTGATTGAAGAAGGCATGCACCAAGCAAAACCACATGCAGTGCAATGAGTCGGAGGCAAATTGCGATCATTGGTTCAGGCATCTCTGGTATGGCTACGGCTTGGTTTCTTCGGCACGAGCATGACATTACCCTTTTTGAGAAAGATGATCGCATCGGAGGCCACTCGAATACAGTGATGGTGCCAGAGGATGGGGGTGAGATTCCTGTCGATACTGGATTCATGGTTTACAATGAAGTGACATATCCACTCCTCACCCGGCTCTTCAAAGAACTTAATGTCACCACCCAGCAGACATCCATGTCATTCAGTGTCCAGCACCTCAAGGATCGACTGGAATTCAACGGCGGAAGTGTAAACCTTCTTTTCGGCCAACGCTCGAATTTACTCAATATCCGCTATTGGAAAATGCTGATGCAGATCAATCGATTCAATCGTGAAACGGTAGCTGAACTCGAGTCTCCTAAATTTGGAGATATGCCATTGCGAGACTATGTGAAGGCCAGAAACTATGGTGAGGATTTCCTTCGTTGGTATCTCTCACCGATGGCAGCCGCAGTCTGGTCCAGCCCACCGGAGCGTATCAATAATTTTCCTGCCCGCACACTGATGCGCTTCTGGCACAACCATGGCTTTCTTGGTCTAGACACCCAGCATCCATGGCGCACCGTCACCGGTGGCTCACGCAGATATGTAGAAAAGCTCACTGCCAGCCTCGAACCGCAAATTCGCCGCAATAGTGGAGTGAAAGCGATCTCGCAACTCGCCAGTGGTCGCACTCAGCTCACGCTAGAAAGCGGCGAGGAGCCTCAGTTTGATCAAGTCATCATCGCCGCTCATGGCGATCAGGCGCTTAAGCTTCTGGCAGATGCCACTCCACTTGAGTCAGATCTATTGGCATGCTTCCCATATCAGAAAAATGAAGCGGTTCTTCATACAGATACCTCCGTAATGCCAAAGACTCGCCGCTGTTGGGCCTCATGGAATTATCGGATCGATGAAAAAAACTGTTGCTCCACTCACTATTGGATGAATGAGTTACAAAATGTTTCTCAGAATCAGAATTACTATGTGTCGATCAATCCTTCCACCCAGCCTCCAGCAGCTCAGATTAAAAAACACTTAGTTTACGAACATCCATTGTTTGATTTGAAATCTATCGCGGCACAAGAGCGGTTGCACGAACTGCACGCAGCGGGAGACCACACCGGGCGCTATTTCTGCGGTGCGTGGCAGAGAAATGGTTTTCACGAAGACGGTCTTTGGTCTGCGGTAAACGTCTGCACTCAGATACTTGGGAGGAGTCCGTGGCAATGAACTCACTCTACGAATGTGTGGTAAGCCATCGCCGCATTAAACCGAAGAAACACGCATTTAACTATAATGTGTTCATGCTATCGGTAGATCTCGATCAAATGCCGAAAACGGCTTTTTTGGGTCATAATCGATTCAATTTATTTTCAATCTTTGATCACGATCATATCGACCTAGGTGAACCAGGAGGCATCCGTCCAAACCTAGTAAAATGGCTACAGTCTCAAGCGATCATTTGCCCACCCGATGCGAGAATCCGCCTAATCACCTTCCCGAGAGTTTTAGGCTATGGGTTTAACCCCGTATCATTTTACTATATTGAGACTTCCAGTGGCGAGCCGCTCGCCGCAGTGGCCGAGGTGGTCAACACGTTTCGTGAGATGAAACTTTTCGCCATCCCTGCGCGGGATACACGCGGCGTGTGGAATTTACGAATTGCTAAAGACTTTTATGTCTCACCATTTTCAGATCCCGCACTCCAGTTCGATTTCCGCCTCGGCTCACCAGATGAAGCGTGGAAGGTGCATATCGATGACTATGATGCGGATCAATGCATGCTCGTGAGCGCCATCCGCGGGCGGCGCAAGCCACTCACGGCCTCACGGCTTCTATGGTATGCCTTTAAATACCCAGCCATGTCGTTGAAGATCATCGCCATGATTCATTGGCATGCGTTTTTACTATGGCTCAAGAAGGTGCCATTTATACGTAAAACAGAGCGCCTTGAAGTTCAGCGCGATGTCCTCCGCCCACATGCTAGTCTAAAAAAGAATCAACCATGAATGCACTCACTGACTTTAAAATTGAAATGGTGCCACAGGTCACCACGTCCAAGGCCACGCTTGGATTTGCTGAGCGGATGGTGATCAAGCTGTTGAGTCAAATGCCTCTCGGCGGACTGCGGCTGGAGTATGCCAATGGCGAAGTAAGACACTTTGGCGAGCCTGGCGCGGTAGTCACTGCAAGGGTCTTCCTCAAGAATGAGAAAGAGTTTTTCAAACGCTGTGCTTTTTATGGTAACATAGGTATGGGCGAAGCTTATACTGATGGGATTTGGGAAACAGATGATATTGCGGCAGTGATCCGATGGTTCATCCTTAACGTAAATGCACTACAAGGTGCGCACACATCTTCTTCCCGGCTTCCCGGAGTCAATCTACTAAAATTCGTCAATTGGTTCCGCCATCTGAAACGTGAGAACTCAGTGGCGAACAGCCGCAGAAACATTTCCGAGCACTATGATTTAGGTAATGACTTCTATCAACTGTGGCTCGATCCATCAATGACCTATTCGAGCGCACGCTTTGAGCACTCGGGACAATCACTCGAAGATGCACAAATCGGCAAATACGATGCGTTGTGTCGCAAACTGAAACTCACTCCGGGCGATCGAGTCTTAGAGATTGGCTGCGGCTGGGGTGGCTTTGCTGTGCATGCAGTAAAAAATTACGGTTGCTCAGTGACGGGCCTTACCCTTTCAAGTGCCCAAGCGGAGTATGCACTGAAACGGGTCTCTGCTGCGGGTTTGGACAGCGAAATAGAAATACGCCTGCAAGATTACCGACACGTCACTGGAACTTTTGATAAAATCGCCTCGATCGAGATGTTAGAGGCGGTAGGGGATAAGTTCCATGATTCGTTCTTTGCAAAATGTGCTGAAGTCCTCACTCCAAATGGCCTATTGGGTGTGCAAATGATAACTGTGCCAGATTGTAGCTATCACAGCCTAAAAAAGAATGTGGATTGGATACAAAAACATATCTTCCCGGGTTCACTCTTACTGAGCGTAGGGCGCATCAATCAAGTTCTACTCAAAACAGGAGATCTTTTTATGCATGACCTCGAAGACCTAGGAGCAGACTATGCGATGACTCTCGCAGCATGGCATAAAAAGTTTAATTCAGTGTTGGACGAAGTTCGTGGCCACGGGTTCGATGAGGCATTCATCCGCAGTTGGAATTACTATTTAAAATATTGTGAAGCTGCCTTTGATTCGAGAAACATCTCAGTTGTGCAGGCAATCTACACTCGCCCAAACAATCCGAAGCTGCGGAATCATTTCATGGAGCAAAGAATATGATCAATGAGGCAGGTGTTGATATGCAGAGCGGGAAACGCAGTTGGTGGCGGCGTTGGCTTTTAGCGCCTGTCCTTGCACAACTCACGCAAGGGATTTCAGCAAATCGCATGGCATGGACCATTGCTCTAGGCATTGTCCTTGGAGTATTCCCTATCATGGGTTCTACCACTTTGGTCTGTTTACTTGTAGGTTACCTACTCCGCCTCAATCAACCTGTGTTGCATGTATTTAAGACAGCAGTTTATCCACTACATTTGGCCTTGATTCTAGTTTTCATCCATCTGGGTGAGCGTCTTTTTGGAGTTCCTTCACTCGCATTCTCAATTCCTGAGTTATTGGCTAAATTTAAGGATGACCCACTGCAGTTTGCGAAAGATTTTGGCATGGCTGCATTCCATGGTGTAGTGGCTTGGGCAGTGATTGCGCCCGTAGCTGCGGTGTTGATCAAGATGTCAATTCTACCAATGTTAGTGCGCTTGAGCCATTCACTGCAGAGTAAAAAGGAGGTCTTGCCTTGAATGTAGGTGTATTTATAGGTTTGGGAACGGTATTGATGCTTGGTCTGTTTTTAATCGGCTGGGTATGGGGCCGCAAAATCAACAACTATTCTTTAGTAGATGTGCTTTGGGCGTTTGGCATCGGCATCACGGCTGTGCTGTGGCTATCGATGGGCGTGTGGAGCACCAAGCATGCAGTGGCGGCTGGTATGGTCGGTTTGTGGAGTGTGAGGCTAGGGTGGCATCTGCAACGGCGGATTCGAAAACACCACCCAAACGAAGATCAAAGATATGTAAAACTCCGGGGTGTGTGGCAGGGAAATGTCGCGTCGAAGTTCTTTTGGTTCTTTCAAGCTCAGGCCCTGTCCGTTGTTCTATTGGCGCTACCTTTCTTGATGATCGCGCTTGATTTTGATGCTAAGTGGGGTGACTGGGAGACTATCGGGCTCCTCGCGTGGCTAGTTGGGATCCTAGGTGAAGCCACAGCAGATGCGCAAATGGCAGCGTTTAAGAAACAGAATCAGTCCCCATGTGGCGTGTGCCAAAATGGCTTATGGTATTACTCTCGACACCCCAATTACTTCTTTGAAGCAGTCATCTGGTGCGGTTTCTATTTGTTTGCCTGTGGCTCGCCAATGGGTTGGACGACTTTTCACGCACCATTGTTGATCATTTATCTTTTATTGTTCGTGACGGGGATTCCACCTACAGAAGCAGCAGCAGTTTTGCGCAAGGGTGATGCATATCGGCGGTATCAGAAATCCACAAGTGCCTTCATTCCTTGGCCACCCCAAGAAAATCATCCATGACAAATTTAGAATCATTATGATCAATACGAACGAATTGTTAGCGAAAGGAATCGTGCCTGATAAACTTATCCGCATCGGTATCCGTAGTCGCTTGGCGGGAACACTTGCTCCATTTGAAAAGCTAAACTGTGAGCAACGTCAGGCAAAGTTGGTCAAGCATCTCGCTGAGTTACGGGCCAGCCCCATCGCGATCTCTACCGATGAGGCAAATGAGCAACACTACGAACTCCCGACCCGGTTTTTCGAGCGGGTGTTAGGCAAGCACATGAAGTATAGCTCGGGCTACTGGGGTGATGGGGTAACGAATATAGATGAGTCAGAAGCAAGGATGTTAGCCATTACCTCAGAGCGTGCGGAGTTGATCGATGGCCAACGCATTCTCGAGCTGGGTTGTGGTTGGGGTTCGCTCACTCTCTGGATGGCAGCCCATTATCCAAATTCCAAAATCACGGCGGTTTCAAACTCACGGACGCAGAAAGTACATATTGATGCCCAGCTTGCGGCACGGGGTCTTACCAATGTGGAGGTGAAAACTGTGAACATGATTCATTACGAAGGAGAAGGCATGGGTGTCTTTGATCGGGTAGTGTCTGTGGAGATGTTTGAGCACATGAAAAACTACCAGCTTCTACTGGGTCGCGTGGCAGGCTGGCTAGCACCGGGAGGTAAGTTATTTGTCCATATCTTCACTCACAGAGAATACGCTTACCACTATGAGGCTACGGGTGAAGATGACTGGATGGCACGCTATTTCTTTACAGGTGGCCAAATGCCCTCGGATGATCTACTGTTATATTTCCAAGAACACTTAAAAATAGAGGGTCACTGGCATGTCAGTGGTCAGCACTATCAGAAAACCTCTGAGGCTTGGCTTACCCGCATGGATGCTGCACGCGCCGAGTTATATCCTATCATTGGTGAAACCTATGGTGCAGAACAACAAACCCGCTGGTGGGGTTATTGGCGGGTTTTCTTCATGGCCTGCGCCGAGTTGTGGGGCTACCGCAATGGTGAAGAATGGATCGTTTCACACTACCGATTCACAAAAGTATAGTCTGGCCTACAACATCTCTCCGGCGAGCAGTAGGGCACCGCAAATACCTGCGTCTTGTCCGAGCATGGGTGGGACCACATAGTTTGGCACGAGAAGGGGAGGGAAGTATCCATTCGCAACTTTTTGCAATATTGTATAGACCTTCTCGTGAAAATCGGCGGCTTGGGAAATGCCTCCTCCTATGATGACTCGTGCGGGAGACACGACTGCAGCAAGACTGAGAATCCCGTGCGCTAGATACCATGCCTCCATTTCCCATGCAGGGTGGCTGGATGGCAGCTCGTGTGCAGGTATGCCCCAGCGCAGCGCCATTGCTGGGCCGCTGGCGAGACCTTCAAGGCAGTCTTGGTGAAATGGACAAACCCCAGCGAAATCATCTCCCGGCGCGCGTGGGACTTTGAGATGTCCAAACTCTGAGTGCAATGCCCCGTGGATGAGCCGCCCGCCTGATAAAATCCCTGCCCCGATTCCCGTGCCGATGGTAATGTAGGCGACATCGTCTAAATTTCTTGCCGCCCCAAGCCTTGATTCGCTCAGAGCGGCTGCATTTACATCCGTTTCAATCACGAGTCTACATTGCGGAAACTCAGTGATTAGAAAATCGATCACATGAAAATTTTGCCACTCTGTTTTTGGGGTATTGAGAATTCGTCCGTAGTGCGGGCTGCTAGGCACAATACCTACGGGACCGAAGGCGGCGATGCCGAGAGCCGCAGGCGTGCCCCGTGCCTTGAGCCAGGCCACCGCAGTCGATAATGTCTCCACGGGCCCATGAGTGGGGAAACGATGTTGGGCGATGATTGTTCCTTGCCCGCTGCCAATGGCTACTACGGTTTTGCTTCCTCCTAGTTCGATTCCTGCGATCACGGTGATGGAGAGTATATTTTTGTTTTTGGTGATGAACGCACTTCGTCTTTTATTTGATCAGCAGAAACCTCTGCAGATAGTGCAAAGAATATCATCCAGCCTCGACAGCGAATAACGAAAAAAGCCACTGTTGGCCATGACGATTTTCACCACCAGTCACGATCTCGCATGGGGTGCGCTGGATGTGCCTATGTTCGGTCTGACGAAGGACTGGCATGGGGAGGATTTTTCTCCTGCTGCGGGATTTTCCTTGGTGCAAGATCAGAAGCGCCTGTGGTTCATTGCGAATCATCGGAAACCCGCATCACTTCACCCCCACTCTCGGCCGGGCTGTTTCCAAGCGGATCTCTGGCGCTATGATGTTGCGGAGCTATTCTTGGCGGATTCGCGCAGCGGGCGCTATTTCGAATTCAACCTCGCGCCCAATGGTGCGTGGTGGACTTGCGAATTCACTGCTCCACGCATGCGGGCGGAGGATATGGATATCGCCATGCCGGAGGTGGCGACGTTTGCGGAAATGGCTCCCGATGGCTCTTGGCTCGCTGCCATGGCAATCCCGCTGGAGTTGCTCAGGGCGCGCTTAGATTTTAGCGGAAATTCGCTCCTGAACGTGGCTATGATTTTAAATTCCCCGGACCAGCAGTTTCTAAGCGCAACTTCGCTAGGCCAAGGAGCGCCTGACTTTCACCAACCAAGCCAGTTTTCCAAAGTCGCTTTCGTCCCGCTGCCCTCATCCCCACCCCCGGTGCTATGAGCGAGTGGGTCCATCAAGACGTGCCTACTTTCGCCGTCGTGGGGCGGGTAAACATGGGGAAATCTGCCGTGATCGCGACTCTGTTAGAGATCGATGATAACGAGCTGATCCGCGTCAGCCCCACGCCCGGTGAAACGACGCGCTGCCAACTCCACCGCGTCATCTTCAGTGGCCGTGAATGTATTCGTTTCATCGATACCCCAGGATTTTCTCGTCCTGTAGAGGCGATGCAGGCCATCCAACAAATCCATGGTGAAGGCACCCCGAGCCTTGCTTCTTTGCGCAAGTTTGTGGTAGAGCATGGAAGCGAGTTTGCTGATGAAAAACGCTTGTTAGAGCCATTACTCGAAGGCGCTGGCGTGCTCTATGTGGTAGATCCTTCTAAGCCTCTGCGCGATGATTTCCTCGCGGAAATGGAAATCCTCCGGTGGACAGGCAGACCACGCCTCGCCTTGTTGAATCGCCGCCAGGCGCCCTCTGGTCCAGATGAAGAGGCATGGAAAACCCGCCTCGGTGCATCATTCAATCTCGTCCGCACCTTTGATGCGCATCACGCTCGCTATGATGAACGCCTGCGCCTCCTCAAGTCGCTCTTAGAGATTGAAGAGCAAAATCAGCAGAAGCTCAAAGATACGATCCATCTAGTAGAAAACGAGTGGCAGATGCGGCGCGAAGAAGCCGCGGAGGCAATCATCAGTTTCCTAGAAGAAGCCCTCGGAATGCGGGTGGAGGCCACGCTAGAAGAACAAGACCTCATCCTGCCGCACCGCCGGGAGCGGAAGATGGCACAACTCACGAAGCAATATTTTAGCGCGCTCGCCGCGCTCGAGCGGAAGTGCTTTAGCGAGTTGCTTCAAAGATATCGGCATCATTTGCTAAAGGCAGACTCCAGTGTGGAAATGTTCCAAGACATCGATCTCGAGAGCGCGGAGACATGGACAAAATGGGGCCTAGGTCGCGGCCAACTCGCGGCAATCTCCGCAGTGGTCGGCGGCTCAGCAGGCCTCGCCGTGGATGCAGCCTCCGGCGGATTCACTCATGGCGCGGGGACCATCTTCGGTGCCTTGGGTGGCGGCATCACCGCATGGTTCAAGGGAGGAAGTTTGCCTGATCTGCGCTTGAGTATGGGTGGTGGCATTAAGCTCGGGACGGGTGAAGGGAAATCCCTCTCAGTAGGGCCACCGAAGAATCCCAATTTCCCCTGGGTGCTGCTGGATGGAGTGCTCACCCGCTATCAACGCATCCTCAGCCGTGCCCATGGCCGCCGTGATGAGGAAATTCTACTTGGCGGCGAGGTAGGCTTCACTAGGAATTTCCCTTCAGACCGTAGGGGCCTACTCGGTAAGTGGTTCAATTCCTGTCTGAAAAGCACCCCAAATCGCGCCCTAGAACCGGATGTCTTTCAGGCCATCGTCCAGTCACTTTTAGAAGTGGAAACGTGGCACGGTGAGTGACCCTGCAGTTTCATCCACCCGCCCTTAGACTGCCTGAGTCCAGACAACCTCTTTGGCATCTTTCCAAAGATCTTCGAGGCCATAATACTCGCGGAGTTCTTGATCCATCACGTGCACCATCACATCGATGTAATCCAAGACCACCCAGCGAGTATCAGCCTTACCCTCGCTATTCACGGGTTTCACTCCATGGATTTCAAAAACATCCCCCGCTACGTCTCGCATGATCGCCCGGAGCTGCGGCATGGAAGTGCCCGAGCAGACGATCATAAAATCCGTGAGGTTTGACACCCCGCGCATGTCCCACACCCGGATGTTTTCCGCCTTGATATCCTCTGCCGCCTTCGCGCATGCCAGAGCCAATTCTTCACCTTGTATCGCCATAATTTCCCCTCGGGGGCTGTGAACCTAGCGGCAGATCACCCGGAAATCCAAGTCAAAAATTGCTTTTTCCAGCAAGCGGCAGTGTAAGAAATGATCAGTTACTTAGCCACCTCACTCCAATCCCCGCTCGGCTACTTCTTCCTCATCCCAGCCTAAATAGTGGCCTAGTTCATGTAAAAATGTGGTGCCCACTTCATCGCGGTAGTCATGCTCATCCTCCTCGGAACATTCCCAGATGTTGCGTAAAAACAAGCGGATTTTGGGCAGTTCGCCTGAGCCTTCCTCATCCAGTGCGCATGGCCCCTGGAAGAGGCCTAGCTCGTCGCCCTCTAGGAATTCATCCTCCAGTCCTTGGCCGGGCATCTCTTCAAGGGATGTCACCACCTGGTTTGCCGCGTTCCGCACATCCGTGGGTAAAATTTTCACCAATGATTTCAGCTCCTCATCAGCCCACTCACTTAAAGTTTTGAAATTCATGCCCACGAGATGAGGCTTTCTCGATCACTGTTCAATCGCAAAACGGCATCTTGCGCCGGGCAGATGCGACTCCAGCTTCCGTCAGTCCATGACCATCCACACTCTAGAACAAGAACAACGGCTGCCCATCACCTTGGAGGCAGCTTGGGAGTTTTTCTCGTCTCCTCGCAACCTCGATGAGATCACGCCGGGTGACTTGGGATTCAAAATTGTAAGCCTGCCCGGCGATAAAATGTACGAGGGGCAAATCATCACCTACAAGGTCATGGTGGTTCCAGGGATCTGGGTGCCGTGGGTGACGGAGATCAAATCTGTGGATGAAGGGCATGCCTTTGTAGATGAGCAACGCTTCGGCCCTTACAAATTTTGGCATCATCGTCATACCTTTGAGGTAATCGAGGGCGGTGTATTGATGCGCGATCTCGTCCACTACGGTCTTGGGTTCGGACCATTTGGGGCCATTGCACACGCGGTCTTCGTAGGCGCAAAACTGAAATCGATTTTCAACTTCCGCAAAGCCGAACTCACCCGGAAATTCGGCAGTCTTTGAACTCAAAGGCGCAGAAGATCCTCGATCAATTTTATCGCACTATCGAATCCGCAATAGCGCAAGTAGATCAATGCTCGATGCCTTGTGTTCCCTCGCTTAGTTAGAGAAACCTCGCTCGTGGCCCGTCCGGGTGGGACTCTTTGTATATGCTGAATACTAGGCTTTGCCGCAAGGGTTTCGAGCAATACCAAAGAGACCAAGAATGCAGATCTTTAACCGCAGATAAACGGGATAAACACAGATGAAGACTGAGCCGATAAAGATGGGAATAGGCTGAAAGAAAAGGGTTTCTGGTAAAAACCCATCGCCGCAGCTTGAGCTGCCAATATCAGGAATGTGATCACGTTCAAAGGCCAATTGAATACCCTTACCTTCGCTCTCGATACCGAGACTCTGCAATACGACATCGACCAAAACGGCACCTACGAGTTCCTGCGCGTGCTCGACCGCAGCCGCGATACCGTCAACCGCGACAGCGGCTTCCAAATGGGGAGCACACCCGCCTCGGGTGTCCCGGGAGGCGCCCCGCCTCTCGATGTCGTCGAAATCCAAACAGCCTATGCATATAGCCCCACAGACGGTCGCCTACAAACCGTGAGTGGTGGTGGCGCCCAGCCGCCGAGTCCAGCAAACACCTCCACCTACCAATACCTCCCAAACTCCGATCTCATCGAAAAAGTCACTGGTCCCGCCCACGACGTGATCAACAGCTACGAGCCAAACCGCGATGTGCTCGATACCAAAACGAACAAACTTGCCAGCACCATCATCTCCATTTACGACTACGTTGTGGATTCAATCGGCCAACGCACTGGAGTGAACACCAGTGGCACTGCCTTCCCAGCATTGCCAAGCTGGATCTGGGGCTACGATTCACTCGGGCAAGTGACCAGCGCAGACAGCAGCGTAAATACTAGCGACCGCGCATATCTATACGACACCATCGGTAACCGTAAAAAGAGCGCAAACAGCCTCACCCTACCTACAAACGACAACTACGTCACCAATGCGCTGAATCAATACACTTCAATCGGAAATCAACAGTCGGCAATCGTCAATCCTAACCACGACTTCGATGGCAACATGACCAGCGGCCCACTTCCAACCATCCCCGCAAGCAACAGCATCCTCACTTGGGATGCCGAAAACCGCCTGACCGAAGTCAAAAACTCCGCAAGAACCATCATCGAAAGAAACCAGTTCGATTCCGGCAGCCGCAAGATCGCCACCACCGCCAACGGCATCACTACGCTCTACCTCTACGATGCGTGGAACTGCATCGCGGAATATAGGAGAGTCGATTTGCAATCGACTTCTTTAAGCAAAACCCGCCTCTGGGGCACCGATCTGAGCGGCAGCCAGCAAGGCGCTGGCGGAGTAGGCGGACTCCTCTCTGAAACCCATATCTCAAATCCCCAATCCCCGATCTACTATCCGACCTACGACGGCAACGGCAACGGCAACATCAGCGAATACCTAGCCGCCATCGGCACAGTCGCCGCGCGCTTCGAGTATGATCCGTTTGGGAACACTGTGGTGGACACAGACGTAGGAAACCAGTTCGCATACCGCTTCAGCACCAAGCCGTTGGACTCCGCGCCTGGTTTCTATTACTATGGCTACCGTTTCTATGACTCCATGACTGGCCGCTGGCCAAGTAGAGATCCGATTGGAGAAAAGGGTGGGGTGAACTTGTATGGGTTTGTTCGAAACAAGAGCAGTGATTTTATTGATGTCTTAGAAATGACACCATGCAAAGGCACTGCGACACATGGCCACGCGACAACAAATAACAAAAATCGACGCGGACTCGACGAAGAGTTCAATGAAGATAAGGCATTACAAAATGATAAAGATCCAAACAATAATCCCGGTCCGACAGCATATTCTGGATGTGGAGCTAATAGCTTTAACAAACAAGCTGTTGAAGGTGGGTGGGGTTGCCCGGGGACACGCCCAAACAAATACCCATCGGACGGCAAGCGGCCCGAGGGCACTTCTAAAAATAGCCCACACGGACCTAATCACCCGGACATCGCTGATGACGACTATCTTGACGAAGACAATACGGGTAATTCGCTACAATCAGCCATAGATGCAGCAGCTAGCACTGCTTGCGAGAAAGACGATTGTTGCGAAAACGCTTCAATTAAAATTGAGTGCACTGGATTTGGGCCAAATGAACAAAAGCCCGTTGAATGTGACACAACAAAGGAAGTTTCATGCAAAAAAGAATAAATTTGCGTAAATTAGGTTGTCTATTTATTCCACTAACTATTTTTACAGAGCAGTGATATGGTTGGGATATTCAGGGCATTAAAAGCACAAAAATTGTAGTTATTTCTGATAGCGAGTTGGATGCCGTCAAGAATGTTCCAAAACTAAAAATAGTTTTTGAAATACTTGATACTTATTTAATAGATACCATTTTAAAAGATGTATTGAATGATGATTTAGAACCAGACAGACCGAGAGTTGCTGTTGAAAGCGGACCTTTCATGTTACTGTTAGATGCGGAAAGAAATCCTATTACTGCGATTTTGGTCAAAATAGATGGTCGCTTAATTGAATACCAATTGTTCAAACAAGCGGATGGTGATTTTCGCATAGGAAAAATAGTGGGTGATAAATTTGAAGAGAGGGCTTTCGCATTAAATTCAACACTGTGGACTAACATTATTGATATTTATTCCTACTCCACAAACAAATGAATGGCGATTGCGATCAGAAAAATCAGGAATTCTTGCCTTATCTTTGAGGTCAGTCCCCGCAAGCTGCAATAAAAGGAAATTAAACGTGCCTAACTCCGGAGTCACGAGCCCAGCAAACAGAAAGCGAGGTTGTTCATTCACCGATGAAGATATGGAAAGTTTTACCGGCAGTTAATTTCTGAATAAACTCTCAGCTCAGGGCAACCGAAGATTATCATCGTAGTTACATTGGTGAGCTCGTTGATCGCGTAAGCGTGGTCCGAAGCACGGTTCCTCGGCGGTTGTTACGGTGGATTCATTGTTGTCATAGCTTGTAGCTGAATGATAGCTATGAAGTCAGGCTGCACAGCGAAGTTCTTTGCCAATGCGGGCTTCGAGCTTGGCGGCTGGGATCAGGGTGAGGTTGTCTTTTGCCAGCACGCCGGGTAGGCGGGTGAGTATATGGTTGGGTTGTTCTTTTGGATTGGTGTCGAGGCGAGAGCAGTTTTGAGTGCTTGCTCTTGGGGAAGAGCATCATACGCTACATGCTCCACGCACGGGAAAGTCAAAGATCGTTTAACCACGGATTACACAGATTACACGGATGAGATGATTGCCTTGCAGAGGTGCGCCTCGGTTTTTGTTTTATCCGTGTGGGTCTTGAAATTGGTGGTGTGTTGTTAGGGGGTGGGTTGTTTGTTGGTTCTTTGCGGAGCGGAGATGAAGAGAGGGACAGTAATGTCCCTCCTCCATATTGATAATACTCGGTGGGGCAAGCCAACTCTGTTGGGTTGGGATTGTTGAGAAATTCAATTCTCAGATCAAGTTGGCACATGCGGTGCTTATTATTCTTCGTTGCGACACAACAGGCGGTCCGACTGAGATGCTCTAAGGTTAATGGGTTTTCCTCGGGGATGATCAGCCGGGCCGCTTTTTTTGCTCGTTTAATGTTTGCTCACAGAACTTCGTGTGTGACGGGATTCTTGTGGTGGGAGTTTTGAAAAAGGCTGATGAGCCACGCTTTTGAGTTGGCGAAGGTGCGAGCGGCGGGGTGGGCGCGGACTCCTAAGAGATTCAAGTGTGTGGTCATGGCTGGCTCAAGGCCACGGTAACGGGGGAGGAATAGGAGGAGCTTTGTTTCTTCTTCATGGCCCGTGCGGTGGATGAGGGATGGGGAAAATAGGCCTTTTTCCAAGTGCAGCGGACCAATGGGCAGCGGGATGGTGCGCTCGTCTAGGCAGCACCACCTGCGGTAGCTGAAGACGCTGGTGCCATCTTCTAGCAAAATCATCCGCCCGCCTGTGCGGGCTGGGAGTTCTGCGAATTTACCCAAAGTGAAGGCGTGGGGTTGCGCGGGTGTGGCCTTTTTCCGGGCGTGCCATGGCAGGAGGATATCCCCGGCGTAACGTGCGCCGAAGATGGCGAGCCGCAGCGCGGAGGGCGCAAGCCATGCGGCGAGTGCGATGAGCAATAGGCAGAACGCCGCTGCGATCCATGGCGAGATGAAATACACCAAGCCCACAGATGCAAGGAGTGCGGTGCGGGCGAGCTTGAGAAATGTGTCCAGCAACGAGAATGGTGAGAGGATGATTAAGACGTTGATGGCGTGGCTGCAGACCCACACAAGTAGAAATGCGAAGATAGCGAGCGGCACTAGCAACCATGAAAGATCGAGCGAAATCATTCCGAATGTGCCAATGGCGGCGGTGGGTAGAGTGAGAGCGCGTTCTGCTTGAAGCTGCTGCGCCATCTCATGGGCGATCAGTGGGACAAAGGCACCGCTGGCGACGAGGGCGCTGGCTTTGTTTTCAAAAAGTTCCACCATATCGAAGGGCTTTTTGAGCATTCCGGGCAGGGTGGCTCCTACCGAGTCTTTTAGAAAACAAAGCGAAAGTATAGCAAGGCCGCTGCCCCACGCCCATGGTTGGGCATACCATGGTAGTGCGGCGCGGGCGGTTGCGGGAGTTTTCCAATAGCGCCATGCTCCCACGGTGCTCACTCCAAGGAGTGGGGAAATGGCGACTCCGGTGATCTCTGTGATGCCTTGAGATATTGCTACGCCGGGCAGCAATTCAGTGCTGGATGTTGATGACGCGACTGGCTCCGTCGCAGAGAGGGGGTGGGACAGGAAAAAAAGCAGAAAAAGCAGGCGGCGCATTACTATCATGGCAAGGCTTTACCATTGAATGACAGCCTTGTCCATGAAGTGAAAATGTAAAAGCCCGTGCTTAGTATGTCTTCATCCACTCCACAATGTCAGCCACGTCTTGGGCGGTGAGGCCGAGCTGATCTGCGCTGAGCATGAGCGAGCGGTCCATTGCATTGCGTGCTTCGAGTAAATGCTTGGGGACTTTTTGGGTGAACCCACCCGTCGAGCGGATCATGATGGGGTCCCCATCAGCAAGGATGTGTCCATCGATCCATTGGCCGTCTTTCAGCTTGAGGGCGGTGCCTGCGTATCCGTGTGAAATGTCCGCAGATGGATCAATTAAAGATTTTGCGACGACTTCAGGCGGCTGCCGAGAGCCGAAGCCTTTGAGAGCGGGGCCAAACTCGGGACCCACGTTATCGATCTGATGGCACATCACGCAGCGGCCTGCGGCGATTTTGCCTTTTGCGGCATCACCCTTGAGGGCAAGGACTGCTGCTACATCAAATTGCTGCGTAGCGGGCTT
>JAYULG010000473.1:0-1809 GCA_043763755.1 Akkermansiaceae bacterium
AACTACAAAATCTGCGCCGTCCACCTCACCAAAACAACCATCTAACCTCTTCCCAAAAAACCAAAGCCTCAGCCTCCTCTTCCCTTGGCTCTCTTCGCGTCTTGGCGGTTCAATCCTCTTCAGATACCGAAGAGTTGCCTGTAGCGGCGTGTCTATGACCGTCGCCGCCAATGAACCACCAAAACGCCGTAAAACTCTTCCTTGTCACCCCGAAAGAGATACTCCCAAGTCAATCCAAAATCCACAATCCTTCATCGTCAATCAAACCCGTTCCAACCGATCCAGCGGACTTCGCACGCCCATGTCATTCCCGATCTGCGCCGCATGGGCATAAATCTCTGTCGTTTTCACGTCCGCATGGCCCAGCAGTTCTTGCAAGGTCCGGATGTCCGTTCCCCCACGCAGGAGATCGGTCGCGAACGCATGCCGCAAGGCGTGACTCGTCACGCGCTTGGCGATTCCCGCAGCCTCGCCCGCACGCCCGACCGCCGCTGCGTAAACTTTTTCATGCAAATGATGTCTCCGGAAAATCCCACTTTCCGGGTCCGTGGACAAATGATCCGCAGGGAACAACCACATCCAAGCCCACTTTTCACCCGCACGAGGCATCTTGCGAGCCAGAGCCCCAGGCAATGCGACTCCGGCAACATGGTTTGCCCGATCCTCATCCCAAAACACACGTGCCTTGCGGATTTCCTCCCGCAGCTCCTCCTTTAGTGAGTTCGGTATCACTGTCACTCGATCCTTGTCGCCCTTACCTGCGTGGATCGTCAATACCCCACTCTCCAGATCCACGTCCTTGATTCGCAGTGTCACGAGTTCTTTGAGACGAAGGCCTGAACCATATTGAAGCAGAGCGGGAATCCTGTATTGCTTCTCCAACTTGCCGATCAAGCCCATCAATTCTCCCTTATTTAACAGCACCGGCTGGCGAGGTGTCGTCTTCCTCATCCTAACACCCAGCTCCACCGCATCCCAGCCGCACACATCCCGATAGAAGAATACAATGGCGTTCAGAGCTTGCTTCTGAGAGCCAAACGCCAGCTTTTCATCTTTCACCAGCGATGCCAGCCACTCGGTGGCTACTGTTTCATCCATCACCCGCCTAGCGCTTCCCGCGAATTCCCCGAACTTTCTCAATTGTCTGGCATAAGTTTCCCGAGTCCTGACTGCTAGCCCGCGTCGTGCCCCGGCATGATGCACCGCATCCGAGAGCCTTTCGCCCAATCCTCTGGCATCCCCGCCTGCCTTCTCGCAAATCTCCAGCCAGCCGAGAAACCAGCGGATCGCCTCCGCCCACTGGTTGAGCTGCCATTCTGGACGCTGCTTCGCCTGCGCCACCTCCTTCCACCATCTACGGGCAGCGTCCCGGCCTGCAGGGAGACTCCTCTTCTGCCGCCAATCCTCGAGCCAACCCAAGACGTAACCAAACGCCTCCTGCTCCCGAGCATGAAGATTCCGAGATTTCGAGAGATCCTCGCGCCAGTCATAGCGCTTCACACGCGCTCGCTTCTGCTCACCCTCGGATTCATCATTCATCCGAACACAGTTCTTGCGAACACTTCAATACGCGAGAAAATTTTACCTATTTCGCTTTCCGAAACCTCTATAAATATCGAATAATCAGGAAGCCAAAAGCTGCATATCTATTAGAAACGCGTTCCCTAGCTTCCACGATATCCAAAAAGTCTTAAAAAACTGATGAAGTCCGCAACTAACTCATTATCAGAACCAATTCTGAAAAGATCTTCTTCGCTTGCAGGAGCGAACCCAAATCGATATCTATTCCCCGAGAACTAATACACTGTT
>JAYULG010000474.1:0-1807 GCA_043763755.1 Akkermansiaceae bacterium
ACCGTCTGCCATGGGAAAAGGGTATAGCCTTGAAAAACCATTCCACGGTCTGGGCCAGGACCAGAAACTGGAATACCATTTACTCGAACTTCCCCTGAGGTAGGTGTTTCCAAGCCCGCAAGTATTCGAACAAGTGTTGATTTTCCACAGCCAGATGGGCCGATCACGCACATCAGCTCGCGCTGGTGGACAGAAAATGATACGTGATCAAGGGCAGTGATGCTACCGCGTGTGGAATCGAAACGTTTCGTGAGACCTATCACTTCTAAGGCGATGGGACGCTGGACGAGCCGCTCGAATCGTGCAGCTACCTCAGGAGATTTCTCGCGGTAATCTGGGAGTGTAAAAGCGTCGTTCATGGCGATTCCGGGAGCTTAGGACTGCGGCGTAGGCAAGTAATGATTGGGCTGAAAATTTTGCGAGTGAGCTTTCCAAGGCTATTTGCAAGTGGATTCACTTTTCCGGACCATGGAAAGAAAACGCCATGGAGTGATGAGAGAATTTGATCTGTGATGAAGCCAGTAATGCCTATCAAAATGATCACTGGATAAACACGATCAAAGTTACGGAAGCGCCCTTGAGTTTCAATAAACTCGGTGAGGCCACTTTTCACGCCGATGAGTTCTGCAATGACGAGCCATGTCCACGCCCAGCCTAGAAGGATGCGGAGATCATTGTAGAGATTTGGCAGGATGCCGGGGATGACAACGTGGGTGACGAGCTGCCGGGGCTTAGCACCCAAGGTTTGTGCAGCCTCGAGAAGTGAAGGATCTAACAAACGCGTTGTTTTAGAAATTACGAGAATCATTTGAAAGACCGTGCCGATAAAAACGAGCGCGATTTTCGGAGCATCGCCTGCGAGTAGGATGGCGACGAGGAGTGTGCTAAAAGTAGGCGCGGGCATGTAGCGGAAAAAATCCACAAATGGTTCAAACAATTTTGAGAAAAAATCGAAGACTCCGCAAAGAATGCCGATGGGAATGCCGATGAGGCAGGCCCAGAGGAAGCCCATGAAGATGACGCGGAGGGAGCGCAAGTAGCGGTCCTTCATTGTGAGTTCCCCGGCGGGCACTTGGGCGGTAAAATCTCGGAAGCCACTGCGGATCACTTCATCAGGAGGTGGCAGGTAGACTGGATTGGATGGCTTGCCTTGAGGGATGAGCTTGAGTAGAGGCTCATCAGGGAGTTTTGTGTAAGAAAACTCGGTGCCGCCTGCACTGAGTATGGCCCAATTGCTGCGGATGATCTCTAGATTTTCTGGAGTTAAGGAGGGCTTCACTGCGGTCTTCTCACCCAGCGCGAGGTCTCGCCAAATGGTATAAATCACAACATCGTTTTGTGCATCTGCATCATTCAGCCATTGGTGTGCTGCGGCAAGGGGTGCAATTTGACGGAGGAGTTTCTGATTTTTCCGTTTCGCACCTAAGCTGGGAGTGCCAGCCGTGCGGGCGCTAATGACTTGCGTATTTTCATCCCGGACTGCCGTTACGAATTGGGGAAAAAATCCACGGCTCACACGATCCCCTGCAGTAAAAACGGTAGTTATACCCTCGCGCTCGGCAGATATTTCTATCTTCACATCTGGATGCCAAATCCACGGCACATAGGAGAAAAAGCACCAGAGGCCGATGGGAAGCAGAAAAGATATACAAGTGAGAAACAAGGCCCGCGCCTGAGGTAGATCGCGGCGGATGATGAACCAATCCCGGAAGACATGTGATGCGGCCATGAGTTTTTAACGGAGTGGCAGATATGAAAAACCTCGCTGTGGCGCAGCGCACGCAGCGAGGTAGAGATAGGACTGGCC
>JAYULG010000475.1:0-6278 GCA_043763755.1 Akkermansiaceae bacterium
GGTGAGCCATCGAATCCACGCTGGGCTTCCATGGTTTTTTTATCACCAGACATTCCACGCTCCAGCAGAACCACCGTTTTCACAGGCTCTTGAATGAGCACCATTTTCCCCGGTTTTTTGATCCTGTCCGGATCCTTGCGTTGTAGGCGGCTATTCATGGCAACGGCGAATACGGGTGAAGAAGAGCGTTTGTCCGCACTCGGGTAGGGCGCGCCAGGGATATAGAGTGGATGGGCTGTATCGTAAAGTCCGGCAGGGTTTTGCATCCCTAGCTCGCCCACAGATTTTGCGCCCATCATTTTTGGTAAGGCATTGTACCAAGTATCTGCGTTTTCGGGTTTCGCGGCATTGACCCAGTCATCAGTGCCACTCGCATCCTCGAATGGGAGATCGCCATTGTGGTCCACAGTGAAGGTGGCAAAAGCAGATCCCAGCGCCTTCATTTTAGATAGGGCTACGGTTTGGTGAGCCTTCTCCTTCGAGGAACGGAACAAGCTCAGAGAGATGCCAGACAGGGCGATGATGATCGCGATCGCAATCATCATTTCAGTTAGGGTGAATCCTCGGGTCTTCCTTTTCATACGTCGAGCTCTGTGCCAGTGGGGGTTAACACAATGCGATTGTTGCCGCTCGCGATTTGCAAACGTTCGATCAGCTCGGAAACTTTCGCCTCACTTTTCAATTGGAGACCAAAGCGTAGCTCGGTCATCATCCCCGCTTGGGCGGAACGCACACTGAGGAGCTGCGCTTTTTCTGCAAATTCTTCCCACACCGGATCAAGGCGCTCCTCGAAGTGCATGTCACTGGTCATCCGCAGCATGAGTAAATGGGATGCCCGTTGTGGGGCAAAAGCATCTTTGCGGGCGATGCCGTAGATCAGTGCTGCTACCAAAGGGGTGACGATGAGAGATTCCATGTAGAGCCGGGCACCCACCACCATGCCGATGGCCATGGCAAAGAACACAAAGCCCAGATCCCTCGATTGCCCGAGATTGCGGCGGAAACGAATCATCGAGAAGGCGGCAAACATTCCGAATGCGATGCCCGCATTGCCCCGCACGACCATGATGAGGATGGTGGTGATCGTCCCAATCATGATGAGCGTCTGCACAAAATCCTGTGAGTAACGCGTGCCTTTGTAGGTCGTGCGATAAACTGCGGCGATGAAGAGATTGAGCGCGAAACTCAGCAGCATCGCGCCCACCACTTCAAGTGGCTGGGGCATATCCGCTTGGAGGTATTCATTGAAAGAGGAAATCAAATCGGGCATAGTGTGGGGCTTTTTTCAAATGTGGGTGTTAGGCGGGTGAGATTTCTCGGGACAAAGGGAAGCGGGCTACGTTCGCATCAAAGCGCTCTAAGGCCATGCAATATTTACTCATGCTTTGTGCACTGAGTTGAAATTTACCGGCCACCCCGCGTAGCCAAAGTGGCACCGGGCCGATGGTTTTCACCTCTACCACCGCGATATTGGAAGCGACGACAGGCAACGGAAAATCCTTATCATCTGCTGTGAGTGGCTTCAGCGTGAAGCGACAAAAGAGTCCCGTATCAAAAGTGATGCGAAGGGTGCCTTCGCTCCCGTGATCGTATGCCATCCGATCATAGCGGACTTGCACCACCGGCCTCGCCCCGTCGGTGATGATCAAGTCTCTCAACTCTTCCACCAATTGCTTATCCGCACGCGGCCGCTCTGCCCGCAAGAGTGCCTGCGGAATTTGCCCGGAAGATAGCTGCTCTAGTTCTGCGATGGGCACGCTAGCGCGCCGTTTTACTCCGTTTTCGTCCTGCTTGTGTTTGATTTCAATGAACGCGGCCGGGGAAATTCTTCCCTCTGGCCGCCCATAAACCCGCGCTCTCACCCGCCTCCGGTTTCCAACTCCCCAGACTTTTTGCCAATAGCTGTGGCGGTCTGGCGTATCAAAATAAGTCGATAGCACCGGGTAGCCGCCCTCAGCCCCACGATCAACTGGGATGCGATCCGCGATGAAACGACGAAATTCCTCACCGTCCTCTAGGGGCAGGAGGAACTTGAATTCTCGGCGATCTTGCGTGGCGTCCAAATTTTACGATTCAGGTGTCTTGAAGGCTAACCTTTTTTAAACATTAGAGAATTATGGACGAAGGGTCGATCATTTTTTTAAAAGCTACTCAAAGGCCTCGATAATCCTCTGCGGATTGGCGGCTACTTCACGTGCGTGCAGGGCAAAAATCTTTCACTGCTCTTGGCGTTGCGGTTCTTGCTGTTGCTCTTGCTGTTGTTCTTGCTGTTGCTCTTGCTGTTGGCGAGCGCGCTCCATTTCCTGTTGCTGTTCTCGCTGCTGCTCCTGCTGTTGGCGGGCGCGTTCCATTTCCTGTTGTTGTTCGCGCTGTTGCTCTTGTTGTTGGCGAGCACGTTCCATCTCCTGTTGTTGTTCGCGCTGCTGTTCTTGTTGCTCGCGTGCGCGTTCCATTTCGCGCTGTTGCTCTTGTCGCTGCTCTTGCTGCTCGCGTGCGCGTTCCATTTCCTGTTGTTGCTTTTGCTCTTGCTCTTGCTCTTGCTGTTGCTCTTGCTGTTGCTTTTGCTTTTGCTGTTGGCGGGCACGCTCCATTTCACGCTGTTGTTCTTGCGCTTCGCGCGCTGCCTTAATCTGCCGTTTTTGCTCTTGTTGCTGTTGTTGTTGCTCGGCTACGGCAGCGTCGCTTGCTGCTTCTTGTTGTTTTTGACGGGCCATTTCAGCCTGTTGTTCGGCTGCTTGTTGTTCACGGATATCTGCTTGCCGCTGGTCTGTGGCTTCTTGGCGTCGTTGGTCAGCTTGCGCCGCTGCGGCTTCATCTGCGGCTTGTTCAGGCTCGGGTTGTTGGATAGTTTGCTCCTCGTCTCGTTCACGCTTTTTCTCCGCCATCTTTTCGATCATCGCTTCACGTGCATTGCGCCGGCTCTCACCCATATCTGGGCGCTCCCTACGCTCCTGATCATCTTGGCCCCGCGGTTTCGTCATTTCACGGTCTTTAGGCTGCTCATCAATCGATTCTCGTGCGGGTCTTTGTGGATTGGTGTCTTGAGCATCAGCTTTTGGCGGCATCGCGTCTTGCGCCGGAATTTCCACCCTCTCTGGGGTTGCCTTGCCTGCGGGAAACTCAGTGGGCTGATCCCCATCCCGAGTCACGCCTAGCGGTAAATCGCGATTATCGCGCTGCGGGCGCGAGGGACGGTCATTGCGGGCGGGCGCTTCTGGGTCTTTGCTCTCAAGTGCAATCTCTTCCTCGGGCGCTTTCATTTTTGGAGTGCCAGCAGGAGGAGAGCCTGCCACTGATTGATCCTGAGCCTGCGAGCCATCACTCACGGGAGATTCTTGGCTAGGAGGCAGCGCCGCTGCTTCTTCAGGTGGTGCCACTTCAGTTGGTGCATCTGGCCGCGTGTTAGGTCGCTCGGGCACTTCAGCTTGTTGATCATCTGTTACTTGCGGCCTTTCTGGGGTGCTAGAGTTCTCTGTTACAGGGTCAATCGCTACTTCTTGCTCGCTCACAGTTTCCGCTTCCTTGCGGTTTTCCTCTAACTCCTTGAGGCGTCTTTTATTGAATTCATCTTCTCCACCTAATGTTTCGATGGTGCGGGCAGCAATCCGCGAACGCTCATGGCGATCATTGCGAAAGCGATCTGTGATTTCCTGGCGCAATGGTTTTTCACGGTCCACCTCATAGTTGATTTCACCCCTCACCTCGCGAGGGCTGAGGCCTTCATTCCAGCCTGCGTCCATGTTCGGAGCAGAAACTAACATGCGGTCTCCCTCAAAGCGTGGGCGCATTCCAATCACATCCCGGCTCGGGCGCGAGTGCCGATCCATATCTAACCGATAGAAGGGAACTCTGCGCTCGGACCTACGATTGATATCATCATAACTCGGCCCACCACAAATCACTTCGCGGTTGTAGATGTGGATATAGGTAATGTTCGTCGATTGATTGATATAGGTAATATTCTGAGTGACTGGCAAACAATGCTGGTAAAGCGAGCTGCCAAAATGATTCACTTCTACAAAGTTGTACCAAGAAGGGCTGATACCAAATTTCACCTCCACTGAAGCATCCCAGCGGTGATTGCGATAGGCAAGTGTCTCGGGCGGAAGAGGTGCCCAGCCGATGTGGCTGCCGCCTTTGCGCCATGAAACCCACGAGGGCGCCCATTCACTTCCCGGCACCCACACCCAGCCTCGGTTGCGCAATCTTGCCCAGCGTCCGTAGTGGTAAGTGGCCCAGCCAAATGGCTCATCTGAGGCCCAAGTCCAGCCCCGGTCACTGCAAATCCAGCGTCCACGGCTGTAGGGTCTCCAATTTGATTCCCTGACGACTACCGGTTGCCAGACGTAACCATAAGACGGTGTTTGGAACCACGAGCCATAGGATGAAAGGGAATCGTAGAAGTTACTATAATCACCAACCGGCACGGGCTGCTCACGAGCACGGAATGAGAGTGCTTCGCGTCCAGCCATTCTGGACTCACGATCACTCAACCTTGCCCCACGGGACGATATATCTTTTTCTCTGGAAAATAGGTCCTCACGGCTTTGATCAATGCGATCCTCACGGGTGGCGAGAACCTGCTCGCGCTTGCGGAGCGCAATGGCCTGCTCTGAATCATTCTTCAGTTTCGTCCGCTCAAGCTCGGCGCGGTCAGCCTCGATTTGCATTCGCTCTCGCTCGATGGCTTCGGTCTCGGCAGCGAGTTTCTGATCCGCGAGTTGGCTCTCGAGATCTTTTTGGCGTTCTTCGGCTTGGGCTATTTTGCGCTGCGAATCTTCGAGCTGTTTGGCAACGTTTGAAGAAGACTTATCACAGCCAGCGGTGAGGCCAAGAACGGTGACGAGTAGTGAAATGGAGACGGGATTTTTCATAGTGCGGTAGGATTGAGAGCCATATGACGGCGCGGGCCGAAAGAAGATTCAGCCTAAATTTCAGGCGGGTTGCTCCGCTGGGATTTCGAGAATGACTTTAGTCGTGCTGGTGGCTGCAACAGGGGCTTCCCGCCGGAGGATGCGGCAGCCGATGACTTGCTCCAGCATCCGATGTTCCATCGTGATGGTCCGTGGATATTGATCGAAGATTCGCTGCAAAGGATTGTGATAAACTTCGATCTTAAAGCCTGAAATGACATCATATTCCCAGCGCATTAGGTAGCCGTCTTTGGCTCTCTGAGTGAGAAATTTTTGGGTTCTCTCGACGATGGTAGGAAACTTCCCGAGCCGTTTTTGCCAATCAGTTTGTTGTTTTTCAAAATACTGGAATAGCAATTTATCCGCAAAACTCTCACCATATAAGACTTTGAGACTGTCTAGAAGCTCAAGGGTAAAGGACATGCCTGCTTGCGGAAAAAGACCATCGGCGATCTCGGTAAGGTAATAGAAAATCTCGGGGCGACCCACTTCTGTCCGGGCGACTCTGCGGCGTCCAAGGTAACCGATCCTTTTGAGCTCCTCACATTGTTGTTTTACCGCCATATAAGACGCATCAAGACGGCGGGAAAGCTCACTCACCGGCAGGGCACCAGACGTTTTGAGTTCTTCGAGAACTTTGCGCAAGCGAGGCTTGATGAGATCTTGGAAAACTGGAAGGAGCATCGGGTTTCCTAAAGCTTTACCGAGTTCGCCGCCCTCTAGCAATCATTCACTCCGATAAAAATTGTTACTTGGAGGCGGCGGAAAAATACGGCCTGCGGATGGGGGAAGTCCCCCATCCGCAGGCCGATATGCAATCTGCAGGAGGCGGCACCGGGGGGGGTGAATGTCTCTCCTACATCCGCTGAAACGTAGGAAATGTGAAAATATGACAGGGAGATTTGAAAAAGTTGAAAATACTAAAGAATGGGCGAAATATTGCGCCTCTGGGAGAGTTTTACAGTATCAAGCGGGATTCATTCTCGGCAATTGTTGGAACCTAGGGCCAAAGGCGGGATTCAAGGATAAATCACTTAAGTAAAATATAAGCCTTTAGGAGTGTGCTATATGATTTCCGTCCGTAATTACAGCGCTAAGCATCTTCGGCAAGAGTAGGGCAGATATGCACCGCAATTCAAATTCGCAAATTTGCTGAAATGCTTGTGAGAACCTTGGGCTAGGCCCGCAAAAGACTTGCACAGTGGGAGTTACGGCTCTACCTCCCGCCCGTAATGAATTTAGAAACGACCCTTATTTTATTTAAGCCCGATGCGATTGCAAAGAACCTAACCGGCCAAGTACTGGCCCGATTCCAAGCGGAAGGCTTCGTCATCCGCGGAATGAAGATGATCCATCTGTCCGATG
>JAYULG010000476.1:0-1802 GCA_043763755.1 Akkermansiaceae bacterium
GTGCAACGCCAGCGCATAAGCCGCCGCCGACTTAGCTTTCTTGCAGGCTCCCAGATTGAGATGCGCAAGCTGCCACTGCTCAGCAGAGGTCTGAATCCGAGTGCGTCCCGTGTTGAGCTGATGGACCACATTAAAAAGCTGATCTTCCTGGCGAGAATCCAACATCGATTGCAACCCAATTTGGCCCACTTGCCAGTGCAACGCCTGCCGCTCCGTCAAAGACATCAGCGAATACGCCGCTTGCTGAAGCCGATCGTGCAAAAACCGCAGCGTCAACTCCGTCGATTTCATCCGAGAAGGCACCTGCAAAATCATGCCGTCACGCACCGCATAGGAAAGCTGATGGTTCACCCACCCCACACTCTGAAGACTCAGGGACGCCACAATTTGGACTTCAAACTCTGTGCCAATACAAGCTGCAATCTTAAGCAACTGCTGCGTATCAGGCGGAAGTCTCCGGATTTTTTCCACCATCAAATCCACAACATCATCTCTCACCCCTTGCCTAGAAATCCGATCGAGATCCCACTGCCAGCGCCCCAAATTAAACTCAAACGTCAGCAGATCCTCGCTCCACAAAAACGTCAAAAGATGATGCACAAACAGTGGATTCCCTTGAGTCCACTGAAAAATCAACTGCGCCAAAGCGCCGACATCCGCCAGAGACAACTCCAATGCATCCGCAATGACCTGCGTCGTTTCGGCCATCGTCAACGGCCCAAGCGCAATCTCAACCGTCGTATTCGCTGTATTTACCAAGGCCGATCGAAACGCCTCGAACGGCAAACCCACTTCCTGAGGGCGGTAAGTCCCAATCAAACACAATGCCTGATCCTGAAGGTTGCACAGCAAATGCTCAATCAGCTTGAGCGACGCCGTATCCGCCCACTGAAGATCATCCAAAATCATCACCAAAGGCCGATCGCACTGCGCAAACACTCGAATAAATTCCTGAAGAACCAGATTAAATCGATTTTGAGACTCAACTGCACCCAGAGGCGGCACCGTCGGCTGCGCACCCAAGATCAGCTCTATTTCCGGAATCACATCAATCAAGATCTGTCCTAGGTTCCCAATCGCCCGTTGAAGCGGCGTCCGCCACCCGGCAATCCGATCGTCGCTTTCCATCAAAACCTGCCGAACCAACTGTCCTAGCGCCTGAATCAACCCATTGTGCGGAATTTCCTGCCGAAGCTCATCACATTTTCCCATCACAAAATAGCCTGTGCTGCGGCCCACCGATGTCCGCACCGCCCGCACCAAAAACGATTTACCCACCCCAGAATCCCCCGACACCAACGACAACGTGGCTCGTCCCTGCCGAGAGTGCTCTAGTTGGTTCAGCAGACGCGTCAACCCATCCGATCGCCCATACAGCGTCTGCGGAATAGTCAACTGGCTCGATCGATCGTGCGTCCCCAAGGCAAAGGTCGGAATCGTGCCCAAGGCTTCAAGCTGCCCCTGACACTGTTGTAAATCATGGCGTAGTCCGTAAGCACTCTGGTAGCGATCGTCAGGGGTTTTTGCCAGAAGTTTGAGGACCAAGCCCGAAAGGCCGATCGGCACCCGCCTATTCACCGCGTGGGGCGGCATCGGCTGACGAGCCAAATGATGATGCACCAGCTCCATGGGATCGCGGCTCATAAAAGGCGGAGAACCCGTCAAAAGCTCATACAGCAAAATCCCAAGGCCATAAAAGTCACTCCGCGCGTCCACCGGGCGATTGATGCCTTCGGTCTGCTCCGGCGACAGATAGGGCAGGACGGTCTTGAGCAGCTTCGATCGAGACGGACTGAGTTGAC
>JAYULG010000477.1:0-6268 GCA_043763755.1 Akkermansiaceae bacterium
GGATCTCTTGATGAGGGGACGAAGAACGGTAGAGCATCCCCATAAATATCTTCCAGACCCTCCTGTGGCAGCGCGAAAGCTGGCTTACCGCACAAGAAAGATTCAATCAACACCCTCGCAAGGCCCTCGCTTTTGCTGGTCATCAGGAAGGCCTCAGCCAACTTAAAAAGCCAACCTGGGTTTGCAACTAAACCCAGTTTCAATACCTCGGCATCCAGACCCGAAGTAGCAATCATGCGATCTAGCTCGAATTCGTATTCTGCATTTGCGTCACCAGCCAAAAGGAGTCCCCATCGCTCACCTGTGATGCGCCTGAGATGAAGGAGGGTTTCCACGGCTTCAATTTGATTCTTCCTAGAAGAAATCCTGCCAAGATAGAGCAACCAGCGATCCACTTGAACCGTTGCGCAAATCCTCGCGTGGACGGGTTCGTCGGGAGAACCTTCGGCAGGTGGCAGGACTGGGTTATAGACTGTTCGGACTTTCACTGGATCATATCCAACCTCGATCATTGCTTGGCGCATCGATCCAGAAACACACAGCAGACGATCCATCTGATCGAGTTGATACTTCCTTCCGCGTTCGACGGCTGCGAAATCGCGGATGTAGGACATTGCATGGATTCCCAAGTAACGGGCCACTCGCAAGGTGTGCGGCGCGGTAATCCATTCATTGCTTAGGACCGCATCCAGCTTGAGCCCCGCTGTGTGGCTAGCAAGGCGCTTGCAGGCGAATTCAAAAGCAGGTCGCTGCCAGAGCTTACGGAAATGGGGCATGGGAGTGGTGAAATGATCGACACCCATTTGATCCGCTTTTTCCCCGAGAGGCCCAATATCGCGGGTTGCCAAGGTAAGTCCCCAATCGGGACGATTGTCCCGCAGCGCTCGCAAAGTATTGGTCAAGCTGGCACGAGAACCGCCTCCACATCGGTCAATTCTTTGAAGAAACAACAAATTCATGAATCCTTTTCATTCCAGTTGAAGAGTTCTTTGGGTAATGGGCATATCGTCGAAAGATTAAAAATGCGGAGAGGAGATCCTGCCAGCGCTGCCGCCATGCACTTAAACGAAGGCAGAATGAACTGATGGTAATCCTTTTCCAGATGAGAAACCACAGGCTTGTCTTCGTGATAGGCATGACCTTTTCCCCCGAGATCCAATCCAACGACTTGGATCGTTTTCGAGCCGGACCACGCCACGAGCTGCAGTGCGGCAAAAGTGACTGTCTTCCCGGCAAATACTCCCAACATCGGATCGTGGCTCCACCCCACACCCGGCATTGGCGAATCAGGAAGCAAAAATGGGCATCCCGATTCCTCGTTCACCGCCACCAGTTCCGCCGGGCCAAGGATGGGTAGCCCATACCACCTGTTCACTTTTTCAAAAATATGAAACCGCGCCCTTGCCAGTATCTCGGGACGAATAGCAGCAAAGCCCGCAGCAGCTTCGTGGGTAAGAAGCAGAGTTGCCTCTTGATCCACCGCCAGCGCAATGTGGTCCGCTCCTTCACGGGCGAATCGGTGGTCGCTCACCACAAGGAAGTCACACCGCAGGCCATGCTCCGCCAACATGGTCGCAGCACCGCTCACAGCCCAAATCAAGTGCCGTCCATCCGCCAGATCGGACCAGTCGTAATTGCGGGCTGATGGCCCCGTTGCGATGATGACCGAAGGCCGTGATGTGCCCCCCCGCAACTCAGCAAGCGGAGTGGAAACGATTTCCCCGAGGAGTTTGCCCCGCAAGCGAAGTTCCCAAGCATCGCCTGCAAGGGGATGAAAGCTGACCTCCGGCAACACATAGCGCATGTGCCTGAGCGACTTCCTCCATAGGGATTTGCGAAGTGAATTCTGCAAGGCAGGCGGAAAATTTCTGCAAGCATGGAGCAGCCGTAGTTTCCGACCGACCGATTGGAGCGGTCGGGTCCGAAGGTGATCCGCGAGTGCGGTGGCCTCGGAAAAGGTGTCTATGCTCGCTGTTTGACTCATGATTTCTGTAGCGGGGTGTAGCTCATAAGGATGAAAAGGTGAAACGTAACGGTAGGGTAAAGATTCGTCTGTAAAAGTCAGCTACCCAACAAAGGCCCGCCGCAATGGCAGCCGATGGAGCGTAGCGAAATCGGATGAACCCTGAACTCCGATGCGGATTGCTTTCTTGGTTTGATAGAATTCATGAGCAACTCCTAGTTTCTTTTGATCCAGAAATCTAGCGCACTTCAAGGCAGCAGTCAGCGGTTGATAAATTTTTGCTTCCATCGGCGTGCGCGTTTCTTCTCAGACGCGCGCATCCGAAAATGAACGCGGATAATTTCCCAAAGCATTGAGGGAGAGTAGCCATGGCATGCCATCACTCGCCGAGCAGAAGCAAACCAAAGCGGCCACGGAACTGCGGCAATCGAAAGACGCTTTAAACGATTCTTTTCACGTTTCCGCCTAATCACCACGCACAAATGTCTCGCAAATTCACGGGAAATGATCGCCTCATCCACAGCCCGAAAAATATCCTTTTCATACTGGCGCCAATCATGCTGCTTAAAAAGCATAACCTTTAAATAACGTAAGCGCGCTACGGAACTATTCTCGACTTTTGCATAGTTACTTAAGTTACGAGTGTGTACCCGATATTTAACCAAAGGCTTGGCAAGATAGTGAACTTCACCCGCCAGCAATGCCCGAACCCAATAACCACCATCTTCGGCATGTTTGCCTAGATTGAGCGGCCCAAAAATACGAACTAGGGAACAGCGATACGCTGCGCTAGCTCCAGGAATTCTTGTTCCAGCATAAATATCTTTCGGATTGGAACCATACGAAATTTTCTCATCGACTTGGCGTTTACTTGATGTGGCCAACAACTGACCGTTATCATCAATTTTTACAAAATTTGTAGAAACCATCATGCAGTTAAGATGATTTCCGAATACCTCCATCACGGTTGAAACGCGGTCAGGCATCGATATATCATCACCTGCTGCTGCAAAGACGACGTCCCCAGAACAAGCAGCCATCCCTTGGTTGAAATTAGCTAGTAGCCCAATGTTGGTTTCAGGACAGGCGTATACCACAGTGATGTGGGGGGGACAGTTCTTGAGTTCCTTTTCAATGATCGCTCGTGTATCATCGACTGACCCATCATCACACACCACCAACTCAAGATTACCATAATCCTGCGCCATCGCTGATCGAATCGCCTCGCACACATAGCTTGCTTGATTATAACATAGAAATAGAATGCTGGCTTTCATTGAATAAAAAATTACCTATTGGATTTAACAAATGAAGCAATCCTATCCGAACACTCATGAACTTGATCTATGGTTACATGTGGACCGCAGGGTAGGCTTAGAATTTCCCCACAAAGCCTCTCCGCCACAGAGAAACTCTTCGAAGAGTTGGATTGGTATGCGCCGCTCTGATGAGGAGGAAATGGGTAGTGAATCGCAGCTTGTATTCCACTGGCTGCTAGATGTAGCTGGAGATCATCACGCAAGGGATGATGGATTACAAAAAGGTGCCAGACCGGCGATGCCCAGTCGAGAACCACCGGTAGTAATCGTTGTGGTTCCAAAGGAGAAAGCCTTGAAAAGTAAAGTTCGGCAAATTGGATTCTGCGGGAATTCCACTCATCGAGATGCTGAAGCTTCACGCGAAGAAATGCCGCCTGAAGTTCATCGAGCCGGGAATTGATTCCGGCCACATCGTGATAGTAGCGCTTCTCAGAGCCGTAATTACGAAGCATCCGTGCCTTCCTAGCAACTGCGTCATCGTCAGTGGTGATCGCACCGCCGTCGGAAAAGGCTCCAAGGTTCTTTCCTGGATAAAAACTGAAAGCAGCCGCATCACCTAATGTTCCGCACATCCTACCCCGGTAGCGTGCGCCATGCGCCTGTGCAGCGTCTTCGATGACGACCAGTCCGTGGCGGGCAGCGAAATCGCGAATTGGATCCATGTCGGCTGGCTGACCGTATAGGTGCACTGGAATGATCGCTCTCGTCCGACTGCTGAGTGCGCTGTCGAGCAATGATATATCGATATTGGCAGTGTCTTGGCGGACGTCGACGGCCACTGGGATCGCTCCACACTGACTGACTGCCAACCATGTGGCAATAAATGTGTGAGCCGGTACGATGACTTCGTCGCCGGGCCCGATTCCGTAAGCCTCAAGTGCGATTCTAAGCGCGTCCAAACCATTGCCGACCGTTACGCAGTGTTTGGTTCCGACGTAGGCGGCGAACTCGGCTTCAAAAGCCTCGGTCTCTGCTCCCATGAGATACCACCCCGAATTCATCACCCGCTGGAAGGCGAGGTCCATTTTCTCCTTGAGTTCCAGATAGGTAGGCTTGAGTTCGAGAAATGGGATCATGTGTGGGTGGACTTTTAGGGAGCTGCTTAGAAAGCGGCTGTGCTGCGGAATTGTTGGGAAACACGATTCGCGAATCAAGAATGGATTGTCGCCGTGTCCAAAGCGGGGGGTGATGGCCCACTTGCCCGAGCGCTCCGGCCGAACCTACGCAATATCCACTTGCGCGCTTTCTCCTCAACAAGGTGATAGGACATCGAGGATATCCCGACATTTACGACAAACACTACCAGAACGATGAGGTGAAGTCCCGCCCAGGGAAACCAGGTAACCATTTTCTTCCCGAGCTCGATGGCAGCGAACTGCCAGAGATAGAACGAGTAGCTGATGAGTCCAAGGTATTCCAGCGGCTTGTTATTGTAGAAAAACGAGCGCGAATGGTGAACCAGAGCGATCCACAATCCGAACAGAGGAACAACCAGGAAGTGCCCTCTCATGTATTGATATTTCGCCGAACCCAGATAAGTGCAGGCCAAAAAAAGCAGCAGCACAGTCAGCAAATGCGCGCTTCGGCGGTGCTTGAATTTGATAGCGCCAAAATAAAATCCTACTCCACAAACGAAATCGGCGAGTCGGAAGACTGGATTCGAGTACACCGGATCGGTTTTTTCAAGACTCACATTGAAGCTGACGAGTACGGCGAGGACGATGCCCGCAATGGCGATTCGTGGCGATTTTCCGCTCCACAGCATCACCAAGGGGAACAGCAGGTAAAGGAACATTTCTACCGTAAGCGACCAAGTCCCGCTGTTAATTCCGAGACGGAACATGGACGGGAAAAACCCCTGAATGAGGAACAAGTCATTTACGAGTATCCGCGCGTGCTGCGTGATGGTGAAATCCCGAAAGAAAGCGAAGTAAACCAGAGTGGAGAGAGCGTATGTCGGGTAGATCTTGGCGAATCTTTTCAGGTAATAGGACGAAAATTCGCCGGGCCTTGAAAAATCCGTGCTGGAATAGACATGTGCCATGATATATCCAGACAGAACGAAAAATCCGGTCATGAAAACCGCTCCGCGATGGAGAAACCGGTCAAGAAACGCAATACCTAATTCCCAGTCGAGATGGATCTGGCAATGAAACAGGAAGACAACGAAGGCCGTGATGAAACGAAATGAAGTGAGACTGGGAATGGTCAATCTGTCCTTGGTCATCGTCCAGAGGCGGTAATGAAATCGTTGTAATCCCGGTAATAGTCGGCCTCATCGTAGAAGTTCGATGCTAGCACGAGGCAAACCGCGCCTGACGAGAAGTTGTCCATTTCCCGCCAAACCATTGGGCAAACGTAAAGCCCGAAGTAGGAGCGATTCAGATGATAGCGCTTTTTCCCCTGTCCGTCATCGAGCACGATATCGAACGCGCCCGAAATGGCGATGATTAACTGATGGAGATCCTTGTGCGCGTGCCCTCCCCTCTCGGCCCCGCCGGGAACATCGTAAAGGTAGTAGGCACGTTTGATATCAAAGGGTATGTGGCGACCGCCCTCGATATAGGTGAGATTGCCACGAGGATCGCCAATCTTGGGGAGGTCAACGAGCCTGCAGGATGAAAGATCATAGTGGTTCATAAGTCTGAAGTAGGGAGGGTCTTGGAGATATTAGTCAACGAGTCCGGATTCTGCAATTTCGAGTGTTCGAGTTCTGGACCGGGCTTGGAGTTAGAACGCAGGCGGAGCTTGTTCAAGTGAATCGTCTGAATTTTCCGACATTCTTCGAGTAGTCGTAATATGAGAGAGTGAAATATACATTGAGATCGTCCTCGCGGAGGGGAACTGCCCCCCATCGGTTGTGAAACTGAATTACCTTTTTATTTCCCTTGCGAACGTCGAGGTTGGCCGTCTTGAACTTTAGTGTTTCAAAGGCTGCTTGATAAGCGAGAATGAACGAAGCGATAGAGGCGAAATGGGGCGTGCC
>JAYULG010000478.1:0-1796 GCA_043763755.1 Akkermansiaceae bacterium
GATACGGACCTTGTAGTAGGTTGCATCGAGGGTGAGATAGATGATCTCGGGGAGGGGGCGTTCCCGCCATTTTTTGAACTCGGTATCGAGCTCTTTGATGAGGTTGGAAACTTGGCCGGAAGAGACTTGGAAGCCGCAAAGTGTTTCCATGATTTTGGTGACGCGACGGGTGCTGACGCCTTAGACATACATGGTGGCGATGGCGGATTTGAGGGCGCGTTCACTGCGGGATCCTTGCTCGAGAAGAGCGGTGCGAAAGGGTGCATCGCTTTCGCGAACTTGGGGGACGGCGAGCTGGAGCTTGCCCATGGCAGTTTGGTAACTGCGGGGCTTAAAACCGTTGGCGTAGCCGTTGCGGCCCTCGACGTTGCGCTCGTTGGGAGCGGCTCCGAGGTGAGCGATGCGCTCGAGAATCATGGCGGCATTCATGAGAAGCTCGGAGATTCTGGGGATGGCGTTTTCAAGGCCGTCTTGGAGAAGGAGGTTGATGAGATCTGGATGTTGGATATTCTGTTTTTGTTCGTTCATGGCTTGTGCTGTTTTTGGTTAGCACCTTCAGCATCAGGTCGTGGACAGGCACCGACAACCCTAGAGGGGAGGCAGCGCGCCGCCGCAGAAGCAGCCGACTCCGCTACGCTCCATCGGCTGCTTCTGCGGCGGGCTGGAGCTTCGCGAACTTACAGACAAAGATTTACACTACCAGCGAGTGGATAAAAGTTGCTTAAGATTCAACGTTCAACGGCATGAATGTGGCGTATTCTCATCATGCTGCAAAGCCAGAATATGGAGTGCAGGTTTGAGATGGCGAATCAGTAGGCAACCAGCCCTATACCAAATCTGGCGAAGCAAGCTTGTGCGTGTGCTTTAAAAATAAAGATGATTGTTCTTATAAGTATCTGCGTTTATGAATTTTCTGCATTTGTCCATCTTGATGGACGGGGACTTGAAAAGCCCAGATAGCAAAGGCGGTCGGCATTGACCGCAACGATGCCGCCAAACTGACCGTAACGGTCGGGGCGGCGGCGGCGCATGTTCAGGCCGCACCTCCGGGCGACGGCTAAAGGCCGTTGCGGCTCACCTTTGCCAGCTTTTCAACTCCCCGTCCACCAGGAAGGAACCCATTTCACCATCATTCCCCGTGAAACTCTTTTTCCATGTTTTTTTGGCGCTGCTGCCAATCTTATCGCCCGCTCACTCGCAGGAAGCGGCAAGTGGGTCTCCGGAGAAACTTGGTAACCCACCAACTTCCGCCCGCATCCTCGGCGATCTTCCAGACGGCACGCCTCCCTCTCCAGAGCCGCCGAAGCCTGAATTCATTGTGGCGGCGAAAGATATTCTGGAATCCAAAACTCACCAGCAAGGCGGGCGCAAGATTACGGTCCAGCGCATCAGGCCCATCGCGCTACCAGAACCCTTGAAGCGGGAGCCCACGATCACCCCGGCCTCTCCCGGAATCGCGGAGAGGATTGAAGAATTCATCGAGGAAAACCCGGACGCTGGGTTTCTGTTCGTTGGTGCCAGCGTTTATCGCTCCAAAGACAGCCCACCACGCACTTTTGTAAATCTCTGGCCGCAAGGACAGGGCGAGGCGGTTAGCTTTTGGTCCTCGGCAGACTTCGCGCTGCTTTCAGGGTTCAGCTCGTTCATTGGCTCGGATGGGAAAACTCGTAGCATCATCATGGCATGGGACATCCAGGAAATCGAGGGCCTCAAGGAACTCACATCCGCACAAGAAGGTCATAACGGCTTGCCGCTGCTTCCGATCATCGCCGAAGGCAAAGCTACCTTTGCCATCA
>JAYULG010000479.1:0-6243 GCA_043763755.1 Akkermansiaceae bacterium
TCACGACCATTGTGGAGGCCACCCCGAATGGCTTGATAGAAAACGTGTATTATAAATTGGCCTACTCTCACTTTTACCTGCTCAACTATCAGGAGGCGGCAGATGCATTTGAGAATTTCGTAAAAAAATATCCCAGCTCCCAGTTCAGCGCAGAGGTCCATCTCACGCTCGGGCGGACCTTGCTGCAGTTGGAGGGCAAGGAAGACCAGGCTCTCGCGAGTTTAGCCAAAGCGGCGGAGAAGCCTGAATTCGCCGAAGAGGCCAGATTCCTCGCAGCAGATGCCTATATTAAAAAGGGCGATGTCGAGAGGGCGGAAAAAACATTGCAGGCGGCGATGAGCGCAAATTCATCCGGCCCGGGTGTTCTCCGCGCGGCCCTGCAATTGGTGGATCTTTACATTGCCACGCCGGACTATGACAAAGCGATAGCAATGCTTAGCCGGCTCGAGGCATCAGACGGTTACCCGGATGTGATCGTGACGGTGAATCACCGCTTCGTGCAGATTGGTGACAAATTGCTCGAAGAAAAAGAATACGCCAAGGCCCTAGCCGCATACTCAAACGTCCGCCCCCGGGCGCAAGTGATGGCCGTCCAGCGCAAGCGCCTTGAAGCAATGCGTGCTGCGAAGACAAACTTGGATAAACAAATCGCAGATGCGGCAAAGGCGAAAAAAGAACTTCCACGCGGCACCGAAGATCGAGCAGCCGTGATGGCAGCGATGATCGAAAACACAGACAAAGTCCTCGGCGAAGTGGTGCTACTCACCGACTATGATGCCACCCTCCAATACCGCATCGGGCGATGCTTTTTCAACATGGAGCGCTTTTGGCAAGCCGCCGTCGCTTTCGAATCAGTCGCACGGGAAAACCCACAGTCCGCAGATGCATCCACCGCGCTCTTCGGGGCCATCATTTCTCAGTGGAAACTCAAACGCTTCCCCGCTGCCCGCCAGCTCAGCCTCGATTACCTGAGCCTCTACCCGAAGGAAAAATTCGCAGATCAAGTCGCCGAGCTCCACGCCTCCTTGCTTCTCGAAGAAGGCCTCACCAGCGAGGCCATCGCATTCACCGACTCCTATTTGCAGGCGAATCCTGCCACACCGATCCGGGAGAAACTTCTGACTCTTTTGGCCAACGGGCACTTCCAAGCTGGGAAATTCGATGAAGCAGCGAAGGACTACGATCTTCTCCGCAAGGAATTTCCCTCATCGAGTAGTTTTGAAGATTTCAGCTACCGCCGCACGCTATGCGATTTCTTCCGCAATGATTACTCCGCCACGGTGAAAGGCTTCGATGCCTTTGAGCGCGATTTCCCAAAAAGCGGATTCCGGGCTGATATCCAATATCGCCGCGGGATCATCCTACTGGCAAAAAAAGAGTATGACCAGCTCATCACCTCTATGTCGCAGCTCCTCAAAGACTCGAACGCTGCGGGCTTTGCTGGCCAGATCCACACCCTGCTCGGCGATGCATTCACGGGGAAAGGTGACAGCGTTTCCGCAGGCACTTCCTTTGCAAATGCGGTGCGCACGGCGAATAAAGATCCCAATGTCCTTCAATACGCTCTCGATCAAGCCACCACCCTGCTGCGCGGAGCACGCCGCTGGGATGAACTCGAAGCGCTGTGGAAAGATTTCCTTAAAAACAATCCAAACGATCCCATGGAGCTGCGCGGAGTTTCAGAACTTGCGAAGCTCCAAGCGCGCGCCAACAAAAAAGATGACGCACGTAAGATGCTCTCTGAATACGCCCTGCGGGACATTCACAATGTGCGCTCTGAGTATGTGGAAATGCTCCTTAGCCAGCTCGCAAACTTGTTCGTCCCCGTTCGCTCGTTCAAAAAAGACGCAGAGCCACCAAACGTGGATGCATTGCTTGCAGAACTCACAAAAGCCCTCGAAATCCCAGAGTCCGCGTATTCTCCCGCCTATCTTGCCCGTCTCAATTTCGCCAAGGCAGAATTCTCCCGAATGATGCGCGATCCCACCCTCAATGCCCGCTTTCTCAATGCCATCGCCAGCTCTACGAAGCCCGAAGACCTTGGGCCGACTCTTCTCTCCGTCGTTGGCCAATTCCTGCTTGATGACAAACAGCTCGATAAAGCAGCCCCACTTTTCACTCGACTACGCGATGCATTTCCAAGCTCCGTATTTGCGGATGCTGCGCCGGTGGGCTTGGGAGAAATCGCCCTTCAGAAGAATGACTATGAGGGTGCGGTCAAAGAATTTGACTCCGCCATCAATGATCCCAACGGAGTTTCAATGCTCAAAGAGGCCACTTATGGCAAGGCACTCGCACTGATGGGCTTGAAAAATTACGAGGAAGCCAAAAAATTGTTCCAAGAAATCGTCATGAATCGCGAGTGGCGCGGCATGGAAAAGGCCGGGTCACTTCTAAATCTCGGCGAGATCGAAGCAGAAAAGGGTGATAAGGCCGCAGCCCATGGCCAATTCCAGCGCGTTTATCTTTCCCATGGTGCCTTCCCAGAAATCGCCGCGAAAGCTTACCTCCGCGCTGCGGAAATGCTTGAGGCAGATGGCAAGCACGATGAAGCACAAAAAACGCTCAAGGAATTTGTAGAAAACCCGAAGTTCGCAGGAACTCCTGAAATCGAAAAAGCGAAAGAGAAAATCGAATGATCAAATTTTTCCCCAATCCATTTTCCCGTTCTCGTGTTGCAAGCGTGCTTGGCATTGCAGGCTGTCTATGCTTTTCGCTACAGACCGCCCACGGCCAGCAGGAATACGAACTCAAGAACGGCGTGAAAATCCCGGCAGAGTCCGTCAAGGTCGCAGGCAATGGATTCACTGCTACACTCACCCGTGGCACAGCGGTCCAAACGCTTAATTTCACTGCAAAAGATATCGTGCGGGCAAAATTTCGCGAACCCAAGGAACTCGCCGATGCACGCACGCTGCTAGCAAACCAGAAGCCGCAAGTGGCCCTCGAAAAATTGGATAAGGTAGAGGCTGCCTTGCTTCCCTTGCGCTCAGTGCCTGAGAATTGGTGGGTGCGCAGTGCGCTCACTCGTATGGATGCGCTCGCAGAGTCGGGCAAGGTGAAAGAAGCCCTCGCGATCGCCACCTCAGAGTCCGTGGGTGAGCTAAATCCAGAAGATGCAGAGCTTCTCAAAACATTCCAAACCATCCTCACACCGCCTACCGCCACACCCGATGAGAAAATCACTGCCCTCAAGGAGCTAGGTAAAACCATCACCGATTCATGGCTCGCCGCACGGCTGTGGCTAGAGGTGGGCAACACGTTTGCAAACCAAGGAAAGCTAGAAGATGCCGTGAAAGCATGGCTGCGCGTCCCGGTCTTCTCCCCTGCAGAAAAGGACCTCGCCGTGCGCGGCACCATCCTCGCAGCCCGCGGGCTTCAGCAGCTCCAAGCACCCAAAGATGGGCTGAAACTGCTCGATGATTTTTTGGCAGACCAGCTCACGAGTCCTTACAAGCAAGCTATTGATGCGGAGCGCACCAAGCTTGATCCCAAGACTGCAATTGAACCAACTCCCGCCGAACCTTCTCCAGAAAAATCTGACGCTTAGCCTTTAGAAGACACCTCATCCTATCCTCACACACTCCCATTTATCTCCATCAATAGCCGCATGAAAAAATACTCGCTTCTCCGCTCTCTCTCCACTGCCTTCCGCATGCTCATGGTAGCGGCTGCCCTCGTGGTGATTTGTCCCATCCCCGTCGCGCAAGCTCAAGAACCTGCTCCTGCTGGCCAGACGGCCCCGGCGAAAAAAGCACCTCAGAAAAAGACGCTCTTGGATACCATCATCCTCGGTGGCTCGGTGATGCTTCCCATCGGCATCATGTCCGTTTTCACCATCTACCTCGTGATCGATATTTACCTGCGCCTCGCACGCCAGCGCCTCGTGCCTGACGTGGAGAGAGAAAAAGCCCGCGCGCTCTTCATGGCTGGCGATTACGTGAATTGCTACCAAGTGATGAAGGGCAATCCGAGTGCTTTTAATAACTGTGTGAAATATGGCCTATCCTTTGTCGGCAAGGGCAAGGAGCAGACGGAAGAGGCACTCCTCGTGGAAGTGAATCGTGAAAACAACCGCCTCCAAAACCGCATCAACTACCTCTCAGTCATCGGTGTGTGCGCCCCAATGGTGGGCCTCACCGGAACCGTCATCGGGATGATGGGAGCCTTCGATGCACTGGGTGCTTCCGGCGCTGCGGATACTTCTAAACTCTCAGAGGCCATCGGCCACGTGCTCGTCGCTACTGCCGCAGGACTCTTCATTGCGATTCCTGCCTTCATGTTCTTCTACATGCTGCGCAATCGTCTCACGGCACAAATGCACTGGCTCGAAGATGAGGTCACTAGCCTTTTCCGGAATATGCCGTATGATCACTTCCAAGGTCTTGAAATCGGCGAGGAACTCACTTTTGCCGCTTTGCCGAACTGGATCGAAGCAGATCCAGATAACGCAATGGCTCAGTAATTCTAAATCATCAACTAACGCTCTTCAGATATGGCAAGTACCGGTGGTAACGGCAGTGACCCAGAATTCCAAGTCGCTCCAATGATCGATGTGTTGCTGGTGTTGCTCATTTTCTTCATGAGCATCACTACCGATCAGGTCGCAAAGATCGACAAAACCATCGTCCTACCACTCGCCCCAGAAGCCAAGAAACGTGAGACTGATCTCAAGAATGAGGTGATTATCAATGTGGATTGGGATACGACGAAGGCGGCTGCATTGGTCCGCTTCGGTGCCATCCTATGCGATCCTCTGGAGAAACTCGCGGAATACGTCACCCCGGCCAAGGAGCGGAATCCCAAGCTCAAGGTGATCATTCGTGGCGATGGTGATACCCCGTGCGTGGAAATTCAGAAAGTCATCGAGCAGCTCGCGCTTTCTGGTGTGGATGACATTTCACTTTCAGGCACCAACCGTTGATTTTTCTCTATCTCTATGACTCGTAAGAAAAAAGCCCGGAAAGAAGTCGAGGCGATTCACCTTGGTTTTCAAATCGCTCCGATGATCGATGTGGTCTTCGTGATCATGCTATTTTTCATGGTCATGGCCGGTGCCGTCCAAGTGGAAAATGAACTCAATCTCAAGCTCCCAGGCACCATGCCCAGCGATGCACCCCCGGAAGCCATCGAAGACACCCAAATCCGCGTGCTAGAATCCGGGGATGTTCTTCTCAATGATGATCTCATGGGGGATGGCGCAGATGTCACACTCGCCAATCTTTCCAGCACCCTTTCTCGCCTCGTGGAATCCTCGAAAGCCTCGCAAAGCAAAGTCGTCGTCACCATCGTAGCAGATGAATTTGCGCCTTACCAACGCGTCATCAATGTTCTCAATGCCTTATCCGTCGCCCGTGTGCAAAATGTGACTTTTGAAGTACCAGCGCAATAAACAAACCCTCATCCATCACCATCTCCAGATGAACGATTCAAATTACGATCAAGACACCGTCATACTACCCAGCCAGAAAGGTAAAATCGCCATGCTCATCGCAAAGATGGGCCTAGGCGCGTTCACGATTTCTATTGCGGTACATTTGATTTTCGGAGTGCTCGCGTTCGCATTTTTCTACAAAATGGTTTACCCGCCCGAAGAAAAAATTGATTTCCTGCCTGGTGGCGGCGGCGGTGGACCCAAAGGTGATACTGCGCAGGCACAAAAAGTCGTGACCAAGCGCGTGATGACCAGCAGCGTCAATAAACGCATCACTTCCACATCGAACACAGCCAGCTTTTCTCTGCCAGATGCGTCTGACGATATGATGGGTTCTGAGTTACCGATGGAAATGAGTGCCGTGGGCGGAGGTGGCGGCGGACAAGGCACCGGTAAAGGAACAGGGACGGGGGTTGGGACTGGACCAGGTGCAGGCTTTGGAGCAGGCCAGCTCGGCATCGGTGCGCTCATTCCTACGATTATGAAAGGACGCTGTACGGATTCTGAGCGTTTGAGCATGCTCCGGGATGCAGGTGGCACTCCTGAAATCGAAGCTGCCGTCAAGAAATCGCTCCAGTGGTTTAAGACCAAACAAAATTCTGATGGCTCATGGGGTCAAAGCAATCAAGTAGCAATGACTGGACTCGCACTGCTTTGTTACCTTGGCCATTGTGAAAGCTCACAATCGGAGGAATACGGTGACAATGTGGCACTGGCGATGACTTACCTCATCAACAACGCTGCGAAAAATGAAGGGCGTCTCGGCATGGACCTTTCCGGAAACGGCTGGGTGTATGAGCACGGAATCG
>JAYULG010000480.1:0-1792 GCA_043763755.1 Akkermansiaceae bacterium
GTTTCCCAAGTTATGCTATATTCGATGGGTATTTAATGTCACCCTTAGTCTTCCCACTTGCCCGCCACCTCGCTTCATGATTGCCTCCCGGCCACATGAAAATTCTCGTCGCTTACTCTGGGGGGCTCGACACCTCTGTTCTACTTCTCTGGCTGAAGGAAAAATACAATGCCGAAATCATCGCATATTGCGCGGATGTCGGGCAGGGTGATGAGCTTGATGGCCTCGAAGCTAAGGCACTTTCCACCGGCGCTTCGAAGTATTTCATCGGTGACTTAAAAGAAGATTTCGCGCGTGATTATATTTTTCCGATGATCCAAGCAGATGCGATCTATGAGGGCAGATACCTGCTGGGCACTTCGATCGCACGCCCTTGCATCACCAAGGACATGATCGATGTAGCCATCGCAGAAGGTGCGGATGCAATTGCTCATGGGGCAACTGGTAAGGGCAACGACCAAGTCCGATTTGAGCTATCTGCCGCATCGCTTGCGCCGCAGATCAAATGCATCGCCCCGTGGCGAGATGCTTCGTTTCGCGCGCAGTTTCCGGGTCGCACGGAAATGATTGCCTATGCAGAGGCGAACCACATACCGATCAAAGCCTCGATGAAAAAACCTTATTCGATGGATCGAAACCTCCTTCATATATCTTTCGAGGCAGGTGCCATGGAAGATCCTTGGTATGATGCCACCACTCCGGCAGACGCGGATATGTATGTGCTATCCGTCTCGCCAGAAGATGCACCAGATCGGGCCGAGTATATCGAAATTTTGTTTGAAAAAGGCAATGCCATCGGCCTGAAGCACGAAGATATGCCATCAATTCTCAATGCTCTAGATGATGTCAAATCGAGTGGTATACAAGATGAATATACACTTTTATCACCCTATGGTGTGATGCGTGTGCTCAATCTACTAGGTGGCCGGAATGGTATCGGGCGAGTCGATATTGTGGAAAACCGCTTTGTAGGCATGAAATCACGCGGAATCTATGAAACACCGGGCGGCACTATCTTATTCGCGGCCCATCGTGATTTGGAGACTCTTGTGGTGGACCGTGAATCCATGCACATTCGTGATGCTCTCATCCCAAAGTATGCGCAGCTTGTTTACAACGGATTCTGGTTTTCTCCAGAGCGTGAGGCCATCCAAGCGCTCGTAACTGAAACACAAAAAACGGTGACGGGTGAAGTGCGGATGAAGCTATATAAAGGCAACGTCATGCAAGCAGGACGCCGGAGTCCATATAGTATGTATTCCGAAGCCATCGCGACGATGGAGGGTGGCCAAGAAGAAGCTTATAATCAGGACGATGCCACGGGATTCATCGCGCTGAACGCCCTGCGTCTCAAGGCTAGTGCACGGCAGAAAAGATAGGCGAGGATGACCTCAGGTGAGTGATCACCAATCCAATGCATGCACCATGTAGATGGCCGGCGGCGGCACCAAGGGCGGCATAGAACTCGGTAAAACCGACGAACTCGGCTTTAATGCCGTGGAGGACAAGGTTCACGTGCACGACCTCCACGCTACCATCCTCCATCTCCTCGGCTTCGATCACACTCAGCTCACCTACCGCGCCCAAGGCCGCGATTTCCGACTCACAGATGTCCATGGCAAGCTCGTAAAAGGCATCCTCGCCCAGCAGCCTCTTCATCTTCAGGATCGTCGTCTAGGCTAGTTTTGAAATTTTCAGCAGCGGATGATCCTAGCCCCCCGCCGCAAAACCGCTCCCAACTCATTTCCCCTCGTAACATACCGCCCCCGCCTCATCCCCCCAAGGAGTGTGG
>JAYULG010000481.1:0-6230 GCA_043763755.1 Akkermansiaceae bacterium
ACGAGGGGTAATGCCGCGCTCTCTGCAAAGCTCCAGCTCGCAGGCTTCCTCGCGACGAGGCGGGCATCCACCGCCTGATACTCGGCATTGCTGCCAGCACGGGTGACATCCCCCGAGTAGAAAACTTCATCGCCTATTCTAAATTCTGTGACGCTACTGCCCATGGCTACGACGATCCCCGCCGCATCGAACCCAAGGATGCGCGGTGGATTTTGCAATGTATCTCCGAGCAATTTCCGCACCTTTGTGTCCACCGGATTTATCGCCACTGCCATGATCTTTACCAGTAAGTCATGCGGCCTTGGCACTGGCATTTCCGCCTCAAATTCGACAAGGCATTCTGAATGGGAAACGGGAAAAAACTGACTCGCACCGATGGCTCGCATGCCCTGAGTTATGTGAAGCCGGAAGCACTATGGCAACAATGGTTTCAGGCCGATCCATTGGCAACCCCACGTGATGATCCATGGCAGAGTGATAAAACTCAGTGCGGTAGTGCCGATGACGATCTGCACCGCGATGGCGGGGCGCCCGTTGTAAAGCCTTGCGAGCAGAATCGCAGTCATCCCCGCAGGCATCGCGGCTTGGACGATGAGCACCTGCCGCAGCTCATTGGGCATTGGCAAAAATTTGGCCGCGCTAAGAATGACGAATGGTGCCAAGACCAGCCGCACCAGCGCAGAGCCTAGCGTGATTTTCCACGTCGGCCGCTCGCTCCCCGCGAGATCGATCATTGCGCAGCCAGTGATGAGAATGGCGATGGGAAATGCCCCGACGCCGATCATTGACATCGCCTTGCGGGCCGGGCCGGTGAAGTGACCATCTAGGTGAAACATCACAAGAATCAACCCGATCGCCACCGCAATGATCGGGCCATTGAGCAGATGCTTCCACCGCATGCCCTTGTCGCCACTCATCATCATCACGCCCACTGTCCACATCGCCGCTTCCACGCCGATGTTATGGACAAACAACAATGCCAACGCCCCGCCACCCCACAGACTCTCCACGACTGGTGCGGCAGTGAACCCGAAATTTTGGCAGCCTGAAGCGAGTGCGAAAGTCCGCATGCCATTGCCACGCTCGAGGCCCATCATCCGCCCGACGAGCATTCCAATCAGTATGCCGACCATGATCAATCCAAAGCCAATCAAGGCAGCCCATACGACTACCGATCCAGTTTTGACAACCGAGCTGCCCAGGATTTTATCGAGGATAAAAGCAGGCAACATCACCGAGTAAACGAGCTTCATGATCCCATCGTCATACTCGCGCCGCAAAATGCCCGTCTTGCGCAGCACCACCCCTGCGATGAGAAGCAGATACACGGGTAAGACCGATTGCAGAACGGCGCCTGGAGACATCAGCCGCAGAGGCTTCCGGTCATGGGTTAGCTGTGCAAGCGTGAAGTGACAAGTGGGCTGCCCGAGGAGTTTTCTCCTACCGAGCTTTCGCGGAGGAGGCCGGACATTCGTCCGTTTAACCCAAAGCTTGATTGAGGCGTGCTAGGACTTCTTCGTATGCCTCCATGACGTTACCCAAATCACGGCGGAAGCGGTCTTTATCCATTTTCTCACCCGTTTTTATATCCCATAAACGGCAACCGTCGGGGCTGATTTCGTCTGCGAGCACGATGATGGATGGGTCAGACACAAGGCGCCCAAACTCGAGTTTGAAATCGACGAGTTGCAGCCCACATTTTTCGAAAAAATCAATCAGGATGGTATTCACTTTGAGCGCAGACTTGCGCAGGTGGATGAGATCGTCCGGCGTGGCGAGGCCCATTTCACGGATGTAATCATCGTTGATCAAAGGATCCCCGAGCTCATCACTTTTGTAGGAAAACTCGATGATGGGTTGTAGAAATTTTTGACCTTCCGCAGCCCCCGTGCGCTTGCAATAACTGCCAGCGGAAAAATTCCTGACGATGACTTCCACCATCAGGATCGTCACTTTTTTCACCTCTACATTTGTGTCATCAATTTGACGGACAAAATGGGTGAGCACGCCCTCCTTTTCCAGAAAACCGTAGATCAGTGTGCTGATGGCATTGTTCAAACGGCCTTTGTTCTCAAAACTTGCTTTCTTCTCTCCGTTAAAAGCGGTGGCATCATTTTTGAACTCCATTCGTAGCGTCTCAGGATTTTCCGTCGTCCACAGCCGCTTCGCTTTTCCTTCGTAAATTGGTGTCATGAACAACAACTAAAACTCAGCCTTCGTGCGGTCAAGGACGCTAAATCTTAAGCTGGCTTCCATTTGAGCGACCCCGCCCCATAAAACTCGTCTTGCCATATATTCTATGCTTGCAAACAAATAAGAGTGCTTCACCATTCCTCGGAAATCATGGACAAAGTAATTACAACGGCGAAAAAAGAAGCCGCTCATCTTCCGCACAAGGTTTCACGTGCCCGTTCCCTGCCATCACGGAAGTCGTTTGACCACGCGGTGATCCTTTCGATGGTCCACTATCTCGGAGTGATTGCTGCGATTACCGCGTTGGTGTATTGCCTGCGTGAGCCTAGCCAAACTGCATCAGAGCTTTTTGTAGGAGCTTTACTTTTCAGCGTGGTCTCGTGGGTGCTTGCTTTGTTCAAGCGCCGCTGCACCCATTGTCCTTTGTGTAAAGGAACGCCTCTCATCAATTCAGGAGCGTTGACACATAAGCGTGCAACGCGAATTTTCCCTCTCAATCACGGGGTATCTGCCACGCTTACGATCATTGCCGCTCAACGCTTCCGCTGCATGTATTGCGGGACGGACTACGATTTGCTGAAACATTCTTCACGGCTTCATTCAGGAGGGCGTCACAATTGCGCTACCGGCGAAGATTCAAAACAGAGGCATTGATGAGGAGGGAAATTCTGTGGAGTGGGCTTGCGTGCATGGATGAGCGGAACTAACAATCGGCACATGGATCTTGCCGAATTTCGTAAAGAGTATTCATCCCGTGGCCTAAGCCGTGAGCAGCTTAAAAGCGATCCGATCGCACAGTTCACTGATTGGTTCGCGCAAGCCACCGAGATGCAAGTTCACGAGCCAAATGCGATGACGCTCGCGACGGTGAGCGAAAATGGCATGCCTCACCAACGCACGGTTTTGCTGAAATATTGCGATCACGATGGCTTCGTTTTTTTCTCAAATTACCTCAGCCGGAAGGCGGAGCAAATCGCAGAGAATGATCAGGTGAGCTTGCTTTTCCCATGGATCACCCTTGAGCGCCAAGTGATCATCCAGGGGACAGCCGAAAAAATCAGTGGCTCAGAATCTCTCAAGTATTTTGCGTCGCGCCCGAGAGAATCACAGATCGGTGCCTGGGTTTCCAATCAAAGCGAAGTCATCCCATCACGGCAATTTCTCATGCAAAAACTGGCAGAAATTAGCGAAAGATTTGAGCACGAAGAAATCCCGCTGCCATCCTTTTGGGGTGGCTATCGAGTGAAGCCCACCAGCCTTGAATTTTGGCAAGGCGGGCCAGCACGCTTGCATGATCGTTTTCTCTACAGTCTGTCCGACGGTGCTTGGAGTATCGAACGTCTCTCACCTTAAAACTCCCATGGCCGTTCCAGACAAAAATGACATCGAAAAGCTCAGCCGCGGGCAACCCACTCGCAGTAAGATTGGCAGCCGGCGCATCGGCCACCGTCTCACGCAAAAAGAACGGATCTTATTCGAGGCGGCAAAGCGAAATGGATTTCTCAAACTCCCTCTCAGTGGTGCCCGCGCGAATGTTTCAAACATCTATAAGCTCTGGTGCCAAGCCGAAGGATGTCCGTGTGTGATTCGCCAGCATGGCGATGCGTGAGGTTGGCCACTTCGGCTCTCAAGGTGGTAATTTCCCTGAAATTGAGATTCCTGCTCGACGGCTGAGCGAATCTTCCATTGCTTTTGCAAGCAGCGTAGGTGAAAAATAATCCGCTTTGACATCCGCGCCAAACCCTAACATCGCTCCTAGCCCTGCCTTTTAAAATGAATCTTGGGAACGGAGGCGATCAGCCTATTGCTATTTAAATCATGGAGGAGCGTTACGAAATTCGCAGCAAAATCGGCCAAGGGGGACTTGGCACTGTCTATCGTGGTTACGACACCCGGATGAACCGTGAAGTGGCGATCAAGCGGATTTTTAGCGCCGAAGAGGACCCCGCGCAAAAGGAGGAATCGATTCGCCAATTGATGAAAGAGGCAGGTGCCCTCGCATCGCTGCAGCACCCACACATTGTGACGGTGTATGATGTGGGAGCAGATGAAGATGGCCCGTATGTGGTGATGGAATTGATCGCAGGAAAAACGCTCGATGAACTCATCGAAAACGCACCCCTCACCTGGCAAGATTTCCGCGAGCTCGCATTGCAAACCCAAGAAGCCCTCATTGCCGCGCAAGAACTCAATATCATCCACGCCGATATCAAACCCTCCAATCTGATGCTCACGTGGCTACCATCGGGCAAGTTTCAGGTAAAAATAGTGGACTTCGGACTCGCCACCCTCGCCCACGGCCAGTCCAAGCAAGAACTAGAAGCATTAGAAGCCGTCTATGGCTCTATTTTCTTCATGGCACCAGAGCAGTTCGAGCGCGTGCCGATTGATGCGAGGACAGATCTCTACGCCATGGCATGTGTTTACTACCAAGCACTTGCAGGATCTTATCCCTTCGATGGTGAGACGAGTCCCGCAGTGATGAATGCCCACCTTCAGCACCAAGTAGTGCCAATCCAAGATGTCCGGGGGGATATCCCCATTTGGCTTTGCGACTGGATCATGTGGAATCTCAATCGTCTGCCGAGTGACAGGCCGGAGTCCGCCCGTGAAGCACTGCAAGTTTTTTTACAGAACGACAAAGTGCCTAATCCGCCGCTGAGCACGGGACACCCGCCCGCATCCAAGCGGCCGCCCATTATGTCTCGTCCGCTCGGCCCTAGGTCGATCCAAGTCGCTCGCCCAAATACCATGGGTTCCGCAAAGCCTGCATCGCCGACCACTAAGGCAGAGCCACTTCCAGCAAAGATAAAGACTGCTCCTCAGCCGCTTCTGCCGCCGGAAGGTTCCAAGCCAAGCGTCCACACTTCTGCCCATGCATTACCGTCCCAGCCCGAGGTCCTGCCAGATGCAGTAGATCTTCGCGGCGGAAGTCAGCCCGCTGATTTGAAAAAGCAAGCATCTACAGCTCGCAAAAAAGGAATTCCTACGTTCGCTAAAATCCTCATCGGTGCCCTATCCGCAGCACTCATCCTTGGCATCGCTTTCGTCAAGCTAGCTGGTGGGAGAGGCGGCGCTTCCAGTCTTGCACCTCTGCTTGCGCAAGCTGCGCTCCCCGCTACTACGGAAGTTCTCGTAGATGCTGCGACTCTCAAATCCCTGTTGGATCTAGCTTCTCAGCCTGCTGGAAAAAGCACCGCTGCTGCGTTGAAAGCCCTCAGCCTTGCCAAAGCAAAAGACGCAACTGACGTGGATAAAGTCATCAATGAACATGCTTTCAATGACGCTGACTTAAGTGTCGAAAGCCGCGAAATGCTCATCCTTAACGTGATCGCACCAAGGAGGAATCCTCTCGCTGTTCCTTCACTGCTCGAGTTTGCGACACGCACCACCGATCCACGTTTAGCTGCCGCAGCCCTCGTGGCAACGCGAGCAACAGCAGGTGACAACCATTTTAAAAAGCTCATCGAAATTCTACAAATCCAGTCGAATCCTGGAGTTCGCAGTGCGGCAGAAGCAACCCTTCTAGAAATCATATCCCGCAACACCCAAACAAGCGGCCTCTCTGGCCAGCTCAATGTCGCATACGCCAATGCTTCAAATCTGAGTGCCCGCCAATCGATCTTCCGTCTGCTCGCTGCTTGTGGTAGCGAGCAAACGTTGCGCCAAATCAAAGATGCGCTGGCTGGCACTGATCGCGAGGGCAAGCTCGCCGCCGTCACCGCACTCGGCTACTGGCCAAACGAAACACAATTTCCAACGCTCATGGGGCTCATCGAAAGCGGTCAAGAACCTGAACTCACAGATCGTGCCACAGATGCTGCCATCACATTTCTCTCGTCATCCAAACGTTCACGAAACTCAGCCCTCATCGAACAACTTTGGACACCTTTGGCCAAACACCTTAAAACGGCGGAGCAAAAACAAAAAGCCATCACTCTGCTCGAATCCCAAGGAACAAACTCTTGGGCGGTCAATGCACTCACGCGCCTCAAGTAGGGAAAATACAGGCTTGCCCTCATCTAAGTTCTCACTTA
>JAYULG010000482.1:0-1789 GCA_043763755.1 Akkermansiaceae bacterium
TTAAGAGCTTGATCCACCTGTGATTCATTGCGGTTTTTCACTTGTTTCTCTAACTGCTTGATCGGTTTCAGAGCGAGCCGGACAACACGTGCGATGATCAAAAAACCAACTGCTACACTGGAGATCAGAAATGCTGCTAGTATCCAGCGCAGGCGATTCAGTGTCTGATAAAGTGGCTCTGCATCAGCCGCTACCACGAGCACAAGCGTGCGGTTCTCAGGGGTTGCGATACGCCCGGCTAGCTTCAAGCGCAACACTTCTTCGGGATCGACGAAGGGATGAACTCTCAAGCCAATGGCCCGCCCACGTGCTCCATTTGGAAGATCGATACTCCGTTTAATCGCGGTGCGATCATTTCCACAAAATTTTGGTAAATCAGCCGTGGCCAATGCAGGCGAGCGAGTGGTGATGCCCGTTTGTTCATCCCAAAATTGAAAAAGACTGCTTGTGGTAAGCGTCCGGTTGCTGCCGAGACCTTCCTGCCATTCAAAGGTGATGATGCCATTTTCAAGTTCCACTTCATTAGCTAGGAGAGCTGCGGTTTGGCTGATCGATTCATCCAAAGCCTGCAGCATGCTTTGCTTCATGATGTAGTAGAGGGCAATCCCAAGCGCAGTCAGAAGACTAGCGATGGCCACGCTACTGCGAAACAGAAGCCACTGGCGAATGGACGGCCGTCTCATGGCGAGCAAGCTTCTAGCAAGTAGCCTTGGCCGCGCCGAGTCTGAATGAGGTTTTTAGTTCCCGCGATGTTGAGCTTTTTCCTCAGATAGCCGATGTAAACATCCACAGTATTGCTGCTGCCGCCGGTCCCATCCTCAAACACTTTTTCCCATATCTCCATGCGGGTGACCACCTCTCCGCAACGATGGAGTAAATATTCTAACAGGCGAAACTCTAAGGCCGTCAGAGTGATGGAATGACCACCGCGCTGCACTTTGCGTGAGAGTGGATCCAGAGTAAGATCCGCACATTCAAGGAGCGGAGTCTTGGTGCAATAGCTGCGCCTCAAGAGTGCGCGAACTCGGGCCAGTGCTTCTGCAAGAGAGAAAGGCTTCACAAGGTAATCATCGGCTCCAGCATCGAGTGCTTTGAGGCGATCGTCCAAGGAATCTAGAGCGCTGATGACGAGGATATGCACTGGATTTCCTCCTGCGCGGAGTTTCTCGATAATCACCATGCCATGGACGGTTGGCAGCATGAGATCAAGAATTACACAATCGTAGGGCTGCTCGGTAGCGGCCCACAGGCCCTCATCACCCGTAATTGCAATATCCACGATGAGACCTGCCTCGCGCAGGTATTGCCCGAGCGCATTGCGTAGTGCGGAATTATCTTCAATGAGCAGTAGGCGCATGGGAACTGCGCAAACCATGCTGCCATCCTGCTGCGGCAGCAAGAATCAATCTGGAGCTGCGGCTGGCAGTGGCGTGAGCACGGATTCATAAACAATAAGACTCGATGGTGGTATCGACAAAATCAGCGGCCCGCCTGCGAAAATCTCGGTGGTGCCCTGTAATTTCCTTTGGCCAACGATGGCGGCAGGGCGCAGGGTTTTGCCAGTAAGTTTGAGTTCTGCCGGAAGCAATATCTTACAATCTGGCGGCAAGGTAATGCGAACCTCATCTGAAGCATTGATGGCGATGACCGCAAAAGATGCTCCGTCTTCAGAAGTGCGGGCAAACACGAGGATACCACCAACAGATTCCCTAGAGATTTCCGCTCTTTAAAAAGGGGTTGGTTCTCAAACTAATATCATTTTTCTAGTTTTTTCCGTGGACATTCTTCC